>JAKSCZ010000370.1 GCA_022360335.1 Pseudomonadota bacterium | reverse complement strand
TCGTTGGCGTCGGCTTGACCGGTAGTGACGTTGTCGAGATAGCCGGTATCGAAGCGCCGCAAGGCAACGAGACGCACTGCGAAGTCGTCGCTGACCGGCGCATTGACCATGGCCTTCGCAGCATAATTGTCGCCGTCGGAATGTGCGGTCTGGCCGTAGCTGACTTCGAAAGCACTGTCGAAACCTTCGGGGTCCGCCTCGTTCACGAAATAGTTGACGAGTCCGCCCAGCGACGAAGAGCCGAAAAGCGTGCCCTGCGGTCCGCGCAGTACTTCGACCCGGTTGAGATCGAAGGTATCGATGTCCGGAATGACGATCGGCCAGCCCGGCTCACTGAGCGGGATCTCATTAATATAGTAGCCGGCGACGGTCTGCCCCTGCTCATGATAGGTCGTCGACGAGATACCGCGGATGACGACTTCCGAAACGCCCGGCTGGTAGTTGTTGAACGTCACACCGGGAATGGAATTGATGTAGTCGGCCAGGCTCTGTGCACCGATATCCTGCAAATGCTCGCCGGTGACCGCGCTGACCGACGCCGGGACGTCGCGCAGATTGCTGTCGCGTTTGAGGGCCGAGACGACGATCTCGTCTATGACGGACTGCGCATCGTCGTCTTGCCCGCTGGCAGGCGCAACGCCGAATGCCAGTCCGAAGACGAGCAGCGCTGAAATCACGTTGAGTACTTTGCTAGCCTGCATTGTCGGTTCCCCCCGGTTTAGTTCGCTGCGCCGGCGCTTACGATGCATCGATGATTGTCGATGTAAGCTCTTCGGCGGTTTCGTCGATCTAATCGATTCGACATCGCCAACGTTAGCGCGGCTGTCCGAAATACGCTTGCTCGGCAAGGTCAGAGTTGGTCGTAATCAGGCCAAGGGAATTTGCGGCCATCGCGCCGGCGATGTCCCTTCGCCTACACAGGATTGCCCGACCGCGACTGCGACACGGACGTCCCTTGCATATACTGCATCGGACGACTCCGGCCAACGGGACAAAAACCCTGGTATGGTGGCATTGCGTGCCAGAGAAGTGTATGCACAGATCGTTGATTGTCGCGGCCGGGCTGATACCGGCCGCCTTTCCCCCCATTGCAGCAGGCGAGCCCGCAGCGGCGGACGGACTGCCGCTGGTGCCGGACCGCCACCTCGAACTGGCGCTGGACGAGGGCACCTGGCTTTCGTTCGACGTGCGCGCGGACGGGCGCGTCCTCGTCTTCGACCTGCTCGGCGACCTTTACACCTTGCCGATCGAAGGCGGTGAGGCGACACCCGTAACTCAGGGCCCGGCGTTCGACTCGCAACCGGCTTATTCGCCCGACGGCCGGCGGATCGCGTTTATCAGCGATCGCTCGGGCGCGGAAAACCTGTGGGTCAGCGACGCCGACGGCGAGAACGCCCGGCGGCTGAGCGACGATACGGACAAGACCGTCTACGCATCGCCGGCGTGGTCGGCGGATGGCGGCGCCGTCTTCGTATCGCGTCGCACCGAAGCGATGGGCGTATTCGAGCTCTGGCTGCACTACCTCGAAGGCGGGGAAGGCGTGCGTATCACGCAGGGCGGTTCCGCCCGGCGTCGCGATGAACGCATGAATGCGCTGGGTGCGGTCGGTTCGAACGACGGTCGATACGTCTACTACGCGCAAAAACCCGACGAGCCGTGGGATGCGGCCACGAATCCCAAGTGGAACATCGTCCGGCGTGACCTCGAAAGCGGGGTTACGACGCCGGTATTGAGCCGCCCGGACAGCGCGATGCGCCCGCAGCTTTCGCCGGACGGCCGCTATCTTGCCTACGCTGCGCGGCACGACGGTCGAACGGGCCTGCGCCTGCGCGACCTGCAGACCGGCGGCGATCGCTGGCTCGCCTTTCCGGTGGAGCGCGACGAGCAGGACGGCAGCTATTCGCGAGATACGCTGCCCCGCTACGACTTCACGCCGGACGGGAAGTCACTGGTCGCCAGTATCGGCGGCCAGCCGCACCGGATCGACGTCGCGACCGGGAAAGCGGAACGGCTGCCGTTCCGCGTCACGGCGACTATCGGCATCGGGCCTTATCTGCCCCGGCAACAGGGCGTTGAAACCGGTCCCGTGCGCGCACGCATCATCCAGGCGCCGCGGCTGTCGCCCGACGGGAGCCGGGTCGCCTTCTCGGCGTTGACACGTCTCTACGTGATGGACCTCCCGACCAATAAGGTTCGGCACGTCGAAACCGGCGGTATGCCGGCGTATCAGCCTGCGTGGTCGTCGGACGGGCGCTGGCTGGCTTTCGTCACCTGGGATGCGGTCGACGGCGGCCACGTGTTCCGGGTGCGGTCGGACGCCCGGCAATTGCAAAGGGTGAGCGATGCGGCCGCTCACTACAGCGATCCCGTCTGGTCGGCGGACGGCAAGAGCCTGTTTGCGCTGCGCTCGAGTCGCTACGACCGTTTGCGGCGAGTGGAGGAGGTTAGCCCGGTACGTCTGAGCGACCTGGTCCGGTTTTCGTTGGGCTCCGAGCGTATGGATATCGTCGCCGCGCTCGAAGTCGGGGCCCAACGGCCGTATTTCACCGACGATCCGGAAAGGGTCTATTTCACCTCGCCGCAAGGCGTTGCGTCGATCGCCGTAGACGGCAGCGACAGACGGGTACACTTTCGAATCGAAGGCGCTTATCCGTGGCACCACAGACACGAGCGACCCGTGTCCGTGGAGCAGGCGGTTCTCAGCCCGGATCGGCGCTGGGCGCTGACGCGGTCGGGCGACCAGTTGCACTTGCTGCGCGTGCCGCCGGGCGGCGACGACACCGCTGTCGATCTGACGGCTGCGCCGCTGACGCCGT
>JAKSCZ010000446.1 GCA_022360335.1 Pseudomonadota bacterium | reverse complement strand
TCGAATCCAGCGGATCGACGGCGGGGTAGATGCCGAGCTCCGAGATCGCGCGGCTCAGCACCGTGGTCGCGTCGAGATGGGCGAAGGTGGTGGCCGGGGCCGGGTCGGTGAGGTCGTCGGCCGGCACGTAGATCGCCTGCACCGAGGTGATCGAGCCCTTAGTGGTGGTGGTGATCCGCTCCTGCAGCACGCCCATCTCTTCGGCCAGCGTCGGCTGATAGCCCACCGCCGACGGCATGCGACCGAGCAGCGCCGAGACCTCGGTGCCGGCGAGCGTGTAGCGGTAGATGTTGTCGATGAACATCAACACGTCGCGCCCCTCGTCGCGGAAATGCTCGGCGATGGTCAGGCCGGTCAGGCCCACCCTGAGCCGGTTGCCGGGCGGCTCGTTCATCTGTCCGTAGACGAGCGAGACCTTGTCGATCACGCCCGATTCGGTCATCTCGTGGTAGAAGTCGTTGCCTTCGCGGGTTCGCTCACCGACACCCGCGAATACCGAGTATCCGGCGTGTTCGTGGGCGATGTTGCGAATCAGCTCCATCAGGCAGACCGTCTTGCCGACGCCGGCGCCGCCGAACAGGCCCACCTTGCCGCCCTTGGCGATCGGCATGATGAGGTCGATGACCTTGATGCCCGTCTCGAGCAGCTCGGTCGTCGCCGCCTGCTCCTCGTAGGTCGGCGCCGGGCGGTGAATCGGCAGGTGGTCGTCGGCGCCGATGTCGCCCGCATTGTCGATCGGCCTGCCGAGGACGTCCATGATGCGCCCCAGCGTCTTCTCGCCGACCGGCACCGAGATCGGCTGGCCCGTATCGGTGACGTTCATGCCGCGTTTCAGGCCTTCTGACGAACCCATCGCGATCGTGCGCACGACGCCGTCGCCCAGCTGTTGCTGGACCTCGAGCGTGACGTCCGCGTCGTCGATGACCAGCGCGTCGTAAACTTTCGGAATCTGGCCCGCCGGGAACTCCACGTCCACGACGGCGCCGATAACCTGCACAGTGTTTCCAGTGCTCATTTCTTAGCCTCGTTAGTAAATCCTGTCATCGCTGTCGCGGCCATCGCGGCCGTCGCGGCCGTCGCGGCTAAAGCCGCTCCTACAATATTCAACTGGATACCGCAGCAGCGCCGCCGACGATTTCCGAAATTTCCTGCGTAATCGCAGCCTGTCGAGCCTTGTTGTATTCGAGCTGCAGGCCGTCGATGATCTCGCCGGCGTTGTCCGTCGCCGACTTCATCGCCACCATCTTCGCGGCCATCTCGCAGGCGAGGTTCTCGACCGCGCCGCGGTAGACCTGCGACTCGATGTAGCGCATGAGCACGTCGTCGAGCATCTCGCTCGCTTCGGGCTCGTAGATGTAGTCCCAGTGCGCCTGGAGCTCGCCTTCCTCGAGCTCGATCGTCGCCGGCAGCAGCTGGGCCGCTACGGGGTTCTGGCTCATCGCCGAGACGAACTCGTTGTGCATCAGGAACAGCCTGTCGATGCGGCCTTCCTCGTAGGCGTCGAGCATGATCCGGATGGCGCCGATCAGATCGTTGACGCTCGGCGTGTCGCCGAGGTGGGTGGCCGTACCGACGACGTTGCCGCCCATGCGGCGGAAGAACTGCACGGCTTTCGCGCCGACGAGCACGAGGTCCACCTCGATGCCCTTCTCCTGCCAGCCGGCGAGCTCGCCGATCACGGCCTTGAACAGGTTCGCGTTGAGGCCGCCGCAGAGTCCGCGATCGGTCGAGATCACGATGATGCCCACGCGGCCGATCTCGCGCTCGGTCAGATAGGGGTGCCCCAAATCGCCGTCCGCCACGGCCAGATGACCGATGACGCGGCGGATGCGCTGCGCGTACGGGCGCGACGCCTCCATCCGTTGCTGCGCCTTGCGGATCTTGCTCGCCGCGACCTTCTCCATCGCGCTCGTGATCTTCTGCATGTTCTTCACAGAAGCGATCTTCGAGCGGATTTCTTTTTCGCCTGCCATATCTTTATCGATTCCCTGTGGGATTTGCCTGACTTGTGGGATTTGCCTGACCTGTGGGGTTTGCCTTACCTGTGGGATTTACCTGACCTGTGGGGTTTGCCTGACCTGTGGGATTTGCCTGACCTGTGGGAGGGCCTTCAGGCCCGAATTCGGGGCTGAAGCCCCTCCTACGGTCTTCTAACTCCTACGGTCTTCTAATACGCCCCCTTCTCGGCGAAACCGTCGCAGATCGTCCTGAGGCTCGCCTCGATCTCGTCGTCGTAGTCGCCGGTTTCGTTGATCCGATCGAGCTCGGCCGGGTAGCCGGAGCGCGCGAAATCGTGCAGCTCCGTCTCGTAGTCGACGATGTGCGCGACGTCGACCTTGGCGAGGTATCCCTCGTTGACGGCGTACAGCGACAGCGCCATCTCGGCGACCGACAGGGGCGAGTATTGCTTCTGCTTCATGAGCTCCATGACGCGCTCGCCGCGCTCGAGCTGCGCGCGCGTGGCCGCGTCGAGGTCGGACGCGAACTGGGCGAACGCCGCGAGCTCGCGGTACTGCGCCAGTGCCAGCCGCACGCCGCCGCCGAGCTTCTTGACGATCTTCGTCTGCGCTGCGCCGCCCACGCGCGATACCGACAGTCCCGCGTTGATGGCCGGGCGGAAACCGGCGTTGAACAGATCGGTCTCGAGGAAGATCTGGCCGTCGGTGATCGAGATCACGTTGGTGGGCACGAAGGCCGACACGTCACCGGCCTG
>JAKSCZ010000199.1 GCA_022360335.1 Pseudomonadota bacterium | reverse complement strand
CGGACCAGTTTACTGTATGGATATACAGTCAGGCAAGAATTAAGGGACGGAATTAAGGGACAGTTACCTTATCTCCCCCGTCACCCACACAGTACCGGACAGGGGCGGGGGGAGATAAGGTAACTGTCCCTTAATTCAGGACGCGGTAGCCGCGGCCGCGCAGGCAACGTTTGAACACCTGCTGTTTCTCGCGGTCGGCGGCGAGGCCCGAGCGGGTTCCGCCCGCGATGGCGCCATAGGCCGCTCCGTCGCCCGCATCGCCACCGACTGCGCCGGCAGCAGCGCCCACGACACCGCCCAGTGCGCCGCCCTTGGCAGCACCCTTGCTGATGTCGATCTCGTCGGTATACGCCTCGCATTCTTCCCAATCCACGGCAAACTTCTCCGGGTCGACGCCCTTCATATCGACGATCGGGTCGGGGTGTGCGGCGCAGCCGGCGAGCGCGGCGGCCGCGATCAGAAAAGTTAGTTTGTACATACGCATTATGATATCAACGCAGCACGACGACATCGGTTGACCGGAACCCGCTATGGCTGGAAGCTCACACGATTCGACAGTTCGGGCAATACTGTACGCATTTATCGCCAACTTCGGTATTGCGATCGCCAAGACGTGGGCGGCCTTCGTCACGGGCTCGGGCAGTATGCTGGCCGAGGCGATCCACTCGTACGCGGACACCGGCAATCAGGTACTCCTGTACCTCGGCCTGAAGCAGTCGCAGAGGCCGCCGGACAGGGACCACCCGCTCGGCTACGGCAAGCTCAGCTATTTCTGGAGCTTCATCGTCGCGATCCTGCTGTTCACGATGGGCGGCCTGTTCTCGATCTATGAGGGCTACCACAAGCTCACCCACCCTGAGCCGCTGTCACAGGTCTGGATCGCCATCATCGTGCTCGTGGCGGCCATCCTGCTCGAAGGCGGGTCGCTGTTCGGTTGCATCCGCGAGATCGCAAAGGTCCGGGCAGGGCGGCCTTTCGGCGAGTGGCTGAAGAACACCCGCAATTCGGAACTCGTCGTCGTCCTCGGCGAAGACATCGGCGCGCAGCTCGGCCTGATCCTCGCGCTGTGCTTCCTGATTCTCGCCTGGGTGACGGGCGACCCGGTCTACGACGCCATCGGCTCGATGTGCATCGGCGTCGTGCTGCTCGTCATCTCGGCATTTATCGCATGGCGCGTGCGCTCATTGCTGGTGGGGCGCTCGGCGGATCCCGAGGTCCAGGCGGCGATCGACAGGATCATGGCGAACGATCCGGACATACTCGGCGTTTTCAATACCATCACGATTCAGTTCGGGCCGGACACGATGCTCGCGGTGAAGCTCCTGATCGATCCGCGACTTTCGATCGGCGAGGCCATCGCGCACATCAACGACCTCGAGCGCAATCTCAAAGCGGAGATTCCGAAGCTCAAGTGGTGCTTCGTCGAGCCCGACGTCGCCGACTGACGCCGTCCTAGCGGAAGATGCGCCGGTAGAACGCGCGAATTGCGAGCGCGCCGATCGCGATCGCGGCGGCTACGCTGTTGACGGGCGAGAGCAACTGCTGCAACCAGCCGGTTTCAATCTCAACGAGCGCCGTCGGCAGGAACTGCGTCGCGATGCCTACTGCGGAGGCCAAAGGTGCGGCGATGAGTGACAGGGTCGCGAGAAATACGACGCCCATCGCCGACCAGAACACCATCGTTTTGCGCCGTTGCCGGTCGATCCTGGCCATAACGCGCCGCTCGAAAGCGTCACGGTCGAATTCCTGCTCAGCCTGCCGGAAGAGGGCCTGCAATGTCGGGTCGTAGTCGATGCTCATGTTCCTGCCTCGATCGGTGCCGCATACGCGGCGAGCGTTTCCCGCAGCTTTCGCGTTCCACGGCGTATGTGCGATTTGACCGTGCCGAGCGGCATGCCCGTGAAGTCGGCGATTTCGCCGTGGGTCATGCCTTCGTGGTACCCCAGCACGATGCACAGCCTGGCGTCGTCCGGCAAGGTACCGAGCGCCCGGTCGAGATCCATCGCCACGCCGGGCGCCTCGGAATGCGCCGTATCGGACTCTTCGTGCTCGTCCGCACCGCGCAGCGGGTCGTTCTTGCGTCGTTGTTGCAGCCAGGTGTTGATCGCCAGGCGCTTCAACCAGGGCGCGAAACGGTCGACGTCCTGCAGCTGGTGAATCGTTCGCCATGCCTGCAGGAAGACCTGTTGCGCCAGGTCGTCCGCGGACTCTGCGTCGCCGGCGCAGCGCCGCATGAGGTTGCGAATCCAGGTCTGCCGCCTGCCGATGAGTTCAGCGAACGCGTTGCGGTTGCCCGTGCGGGCGAGTCCGACGAGCGCCGATTCTGGACTCTTCGCAAGAAAGTCCGGGGAATAGCGCAAGTCCGTTACCTGAAGGAATGCCCGTTCTCTGCCGAGTCCTCGCGCCGGGCGCGCCTCATGAATGCGGCAGCCGTCAGCAGACCGATGCCGATGAACGCGACCAGGCCGGCCACGCCGAGCAATGCGTTGAATGCATCCGATTTGATCGTGCCGATGAGCCAGCCCATCAGGGCGAGACCGAACGCGACGAATATCGTGATCACACCGCCGACGCTCAGATCCCGCTCCGGGTCCTTCTTGTGGCCGAGCAGCTTGTTGACGAGTTCCGGGTCGGGCTCCTTGCCGCTCTCGACCATGCGCCGCAGCGTCTCGTGTTCGGCGTCACGCTTGCGGACACCGTCCCAGATGCCGCCGACAGAGACGGCCGCGATGAACATCCAGAAACCGAATGCTGCCAGTCCGAATATACCGCTTTCCATACTGATCTCCTTGCGAAAGCTGTTTGTCCCGTACTGGTGGAGATGCGCATTTCCTGCGCCTGGATGCAGGCGTCGCGATGCTGCTCCTCAGTCCGCCTTGTACAGGTGTACGTCCTGCTGCGGGAACGAGAACGAAATGCCGTCCTCGTCGAAGCGCTTCTTGATCGCCTCG
>JAKSCZ010000050.1 GCA_022360335.1 Pseudomonadota bacterium | reverse complement strand
GGCCGGCCAGTCCGTCATAGAGCCGCGACGCGCGTACGACGAGCGTCCCCCGCGGTTCGTCGATACGCGGCAGGTCGCGGCGCACGCGTTGGACGACGGCGTCCGGCCGGGTTTCGACTGTCGCTCGAAACGGCACGGTGCGCGACGACCAGCCGTTGAACAGCCGTTGACGGATCAGGCCGCGTGCGGTGTAGAATATGCGGTGCCTGTCGAGCCAGCTCACGGACGCGGTCGCGTAGTCCTCGCCGTCCATGTAGCGCCGTACGAGACGCGGCTCGGACAGGATGACCATGTCGAGCGACGGACCGTCGTCGTTGTCGCGCCAGAACGTGATCAGGCTGCCGTCGGGCCGCCAGGACGGGCCGGCGATTCGTTCGGCGCCGCTGACCAGCACTTCCTCGGGCCTGCCGCGTTCGCGAAGAATCAGCGACCAGGAGTCGCCGTCGTGGTGGACATAGACGAGATCGCGGCCGTCGGCGGACCAGGCCGGCTCCGTTTCGTCGCCGGGACGGTCGCTGAGCCGCCACTGCAGGCCCGTGGGCAGGTCGACTTCCCAGAGGTCGAAGCCCGTCTCGCGGCGGTCCGAGGCGAACGCGATGCGCTCGCCACCGGGATGCCAGGCGGGATGCAGGTCGAGATAGGGACCGCCGCCGACGCGTTCGGTCCGACCGGTCGCGAGATCGTGAAGCCGGAGTATCCGGCGTCCTTCGCCGCGGGCCGTGAAAACGACACGCGATGCGTCGGGGGACCAGCGCGGCCTCTGCACCGAGCCGTTGTCCGGCGCGATTCGTCGTGCATCGCCGCCACCGGGCGGCACGACCCACAGACCGCCGGCCAGGTCGATCAGCAGACGGCCGTCCGTCGATGCGTCGACCGTCATATCCTTGCCGTGCGTCAGCACTTCGGCGGTCGGACCCGGGCCGGCAGCGGCGGCAAGAAGCAGGACGATGGCGGCGCGGGACGTCATGCGTCGGGATTGAAAACGCCGCCTTCGCGACGCGGGTCGGCTGCGACGTCGAAGCCTGCACGGTCATCGTAGACCGCCGCGCCGACACCGCCGAAGTACATGATGATCTGCGGGAACACGGTGACGGGCAGATCGACCTCGGGCAAGTCGAGCCCCGGTTCGGCCATGAGCTGGGCGAACTCACCGCTCGTATCGACGTGGACGCGCGGGTGCGAGATCGCCTCGGACAGGGGCAGGCCCAGCTGCGTGTAGTTGATCAGGAACTGCTGCAACGCCGTCGTTATGCGGTCCGCGCCCGGCGAACCGACGGCGAGCACCGCCCCCTCACGGCGAGCGACGCTCGGCGCCATGTTGGAGGGCAGCCTCTCCCCGGACGGGCCGGCATCGAGGCCGCGGCGATTCAACTCGATTTCGCCGAGGCAGTTGTTCAGCCACAGCCCGGTACCCGCCGGCATTTCCCCGGAGCCGTAACCGGACGACGCCGTTACGGCGCAGCCGTTGCCGCTGTCGTCGACGACCGACGTGTGGACGGTCGAGGCCGACGTCCAGCGCGTCAAAAGGCTGCCGTTGTGCGCCATCGCGACGAGTTTCGCGGCTTCGGCGCCGACGTCGTCGGCGAGGTCGAGATGCCGTTGCCTGAAATCGAGGCAGGCCCGTTGCGACCGGATCAGCCTGCGCAGCGACGCGGCGTCCCAGCGGGCGATATCGAGATCGGCACAGGCGAGCAGCATGGCGGTCAGCATCGATCCGCCGACCGCGGGCGGCGGATTGCTGGCGAGGCGCCAGTCGCCGATAGCGGTCATCAACGGCGCCCGTGTCACGGCGCGGTAACTGGTCAGGTCTTCGAGTGTGAGCATGCCCTCGCCGGCGCGGCAGTGGTCCGCGATGGCTTGCGCGATCTCGCCTTCGTAGAAGACGCGAGCGCCGTCGTCGGCGATCGCCTGCAGCGAGTCGGCGAGCTGCGGTATGTGGACCGTGTCGCCGGCATCGATCAGGGAGCCGTCATCACGATGCAGCGCACGATAACCGTCCTCACTGCGGCCGAAAATGACGTCGCCCGAGTAGCCGAGGTAGTAGCGGCAGGCCCCGGACAGCGGAAAGCCGTTGCGGCAGGCGCGTACCGTCGGCTCGAGAATGGCGCGCCATGCCGTGCGGCCGTGAGTCCGCCAGGCTTTCTCGAGGGCCGCGAGCGTGCCGGGTACGGCAACCGAGCCGGCGCCGACGAGCGTCGTGATCCCGCCGCCGTAGGCGATGGACACCTCGACCGCGCCGCGCTTTTTCTCGCCGTCGGCGAGCCCTTTCCCGGGGACTGCCACATTGCCGTCGATGGTTACCGGGTCGGCGCCCGCGCTCCAGATCGTGACGAAGGCGCTGCCGCCGAGCGCACACACGCCGGGCTCGGTGTTGATGGTCAGCAGCGCAGCGGCCAGTGCGCAGTCCACGGCGTTGCCGCCGCCGTCCGCGACCTCTTGCGCGGCATCTGCCGCGAGCTGCGACGTTGTTGCGACGGCGACCCGGGACACGACTCAGAAGTGAACGACCGAGCGTATGCTCTTGCCCTCGTGCATCAGATCGAACGCGTCGTTGATGTTGTCCAGCGGCATCGTATGCGTGATGAGATCGTCGATGTTGATGCGCCCGTCCATGTACCAGTCGACGATCTTCGGCACGTCGGTGCGGCCGCGGGCACCG
>JAKSCZ010000598.1 GCA_022360335.1 Pseudomonadota bacterium | reverse complement strand
GCAAAATCTGCTTGCTCAACGCCGCTGCACCCAAATCTGAAGCCAGTAAACAACGACGCAATGTTCGCCGACACCAAACGACAATAACGAACCGTTACCAGCGCACGAAATAGCTCCAAAATCACACTTTCAGCTAAATCCGTGACCGATGCGGGCTAGTCGCTCTCATCGCCGTCGTCGCCCTGTGCGCGGCCTGGGCCGCGTTCCAGGTGTGGCTGTCGCGGCACGATCCGGAGGCGAACCGGCGTCTGCGCAAGTGCGGCGACTGCCGCTGCGAAACGCGCGGCGCAGCCGACTGACCGGAACGGCGGGTCGCTAGCGCCCCGTCGTTTCGGCGTCACGCTCGAGACTTTGCAGCAACGCTGCGACGCCGGCGTCGCCCGGAAACGTTCTCGCCAGTTCGTTCGCCGCCGCGCCCGCAGCTTCGAGGTCGCCGGTGTCGCGCAGTATCGTCGCCAGCGCCCAGCCGATGTCGAAGTCGCCCGGATGATCCTCGCGGGCGCGCGACAGGACGTCGATCGCGCGATCCGCTTGCCCGAACGAGTTGAGCGCGACGCCGTAGACGTAGACGTAGCGAGGCTGCGACGGGTCGAGTTCGTGGGCGAGCCGCAGCTGTTCGAGCGCGTTCCCGGCGCTGCCGACACGATAGTCGCTGAGCCCGAGCGCGTGACGCAGCGCGGCGTTCGAGGGTGATGCCTCGACCGCGCGGCGGAGATAGGCGTTGGCCTGGGCCGGGTCGCCCATCGCATCCTCGAAAGTCGCGAGATTCGCGAGGACGCCCGGCGAGGAGCCGAGCGCCCGGTACGTGGCGCGGAATTCCTCGGCGGCGGCGCCGAAGGCCCTGGCTTCCTCGATCGGCAGCAGGTCGCGGATGGCGGCGAACGCCATGACGGCCTGGAGCCGCACGCTGCGCATCGGATCGGCGAGCGTCGCGGCGCCGACGGCCAGCCGGGTGTCTGCGGATGCCCGGGACACGGCGCGCAGCGCGCCGCCGCGAACGAGCGGGTCGGCGTCCGCCAGTGCCTTGCGCAGGCCGTCGACATCGGCGGCGGAGAACGGCGGCTGCGACAGCGTCAGCATCGTCGCGCGAGCGATCGACGGAAAGTCCGGATTGGCGGCGCCCGCGATCAGCAGTTCGTTGTCGGCCTGCGTTCGACCGGCGCTGACGATCTCACCGAAGTGCGGCCGGGCGCCGGATTCGCCGGCCGCCGCCATGACCCGCTCCTCGCCGTCGTGGCAGTTGTCGCACGCCAGCGGCGTGCCGATCGCGGCGTTCAGGTCCGGGCGCGGCACGCGGAAGCTGTGATCCCGGCGCGCGTCGACGCCCATGTACGTCCGCGCCGCCATGTGGCAGTCGACGCAGCCGGCGTCGGCGAGTTCGTGGCCGCTGTGTTCCCTGGCGGCGAACTGCGCGGGCAGGTGGCAGGTCGCGCAGACGGCGTTCGGTTCGGCGCCGGTCCGCAGCCCGGCCGAATGCGGGTCGTGGCAGTCGCTGCAGGTGACGCCGGCGGCGTACATGCGGCTCTGCAGGAACGAGCCGTAGACGTAGACCTCGTCGAGAATCTGGCCGTCCGTGTGGTACAGCGGCTCGTCGAGGAGCGCGATCGAGTGCGTGTCGGAGAGCGGCCGGCCGTATCGATACACCGGGTCGGCGACGCCGCGACGCGCATGGCAGCGCCCGCAGGCTTCGGGTTGCTGCAGCGGACCGGGCGCAACGCTGCGGCTTGCGATGCCGGTCCCGGCATCCGGCAGCCAGGCGACGCCGCGCGCGTCGCCGAGATCGACGGCGAGCCCGAAGTGCGCGTCGAATGCGTCGGCTTCGGCCTGCACCGTGTGACGCGACCCGGGTCCGTGGCAGGCTTCGCAGCCGACCGAGATCTCGGCCCAGCTCGTGTCGAAGCTGTTCGAGTCGATGTCGAACTTCATCTCGAGATTGGTCGAGTGGCACTCGGCGCACATGTAGTTCCAGTTCTGGTAGTGGCCGGTCCAGTGCAGTTCGTCGCCGGGTCCGATGTATTCGTCGGCATACAGGTGGTACCAGCGCTGGCCGCCCTCGCTCCGGTCGCGCGCGTCCCAGGCGAAGGGCAGGGCCTGCTTGCGCCCGCCCGGGAAGTCGACGAGATACTGTTGCAGCGGGTAGACGCCGAATACCTCGCTGATCGGGTACTCGCGGAGCGCGCCGGTTTCGTCGCCGGTCTCGACGAAGAACCGGCCGTCGCGCGAGCGAAACCGCGTCGTCTCGCCGAAGTACTCGAATGCGGCGCCGTCGAAGTCGCCGAGCACGGTGTCGGCGGACGCGGGCTGCATCGCCAGCGCGTGATGGGAGTTCCGCCAGGACGCGTATTCGGCCTCGTGGCAGCCGGCACAGGATTCGCTGCCGACGAACGCGGGCTCGACGGCCCCGGGCGGCGCCCCCTGGCAGCCGGCCAGGATTCCCAGCGTACTCGTCAACAACAGCCGTCGCATGCGCCGATGGTAGCAGGGAGATAAGGGACAGTTACCTTATCTCCCTGATCGCGGCTGAAGCCGCTCCTACGAAGCCGCTCCTACGAAGCCGCTCCTGCGAAGCCGCTCCTGCGAAGCCGCTCCTACGAAGCCGCTCCTGCGAAGCCGCTCCTGTGAAG
>JAKSCZ010000013.1 GCA_022360335.1 Pseudomonadota bacterium | reverse complement strand
TTCCGCGACCAGGCGATCCAGGTGGCGGTCGGTTCCGAAGGCTGGGTAGGCCAGATCCTGCGCGAAGACCTCGCGAGCACGAACAACGATCACCTCGACGAGATCTGGGCGACCGAGATACCGGCCCTGCCGATCGACTCCGCAGCCGTTCAGGGTACGGTCTGGGGCCGGATCGAGGACCTGCAGGGACGCTTCAACGTCAATAACCTGATCGGCGGCAACGGCCGGACCGATCCGGCCGCACTCGAACAGTTTCGGCGATTGCTCGCCGCACTCGAGCTCGATCCGCGTTTCGCCGCGCTGGCGGCGGACTGGCTCGACGCCGATCAGAACGAGGCGATTCCCGACGGCGCCGAAGATCCGCTCTACTCGGGATTCACGCCGGCCTACCGCACGGCGGACCGGCGCATCTCCAACGTGTCCGAACTCGCGGCGCTCGACGGCATGGACAGGGCCAGCTTCGACGTCCTGCAGCCGCACATCGCGGCGTTGCCGGGCAGGACGGCCGTCAACGTCAATACGGCGAGCGTTCCGGTGCTGCAGTCGCTGGGTCCGAATATCGACCGGCCGACCGCGGAGGGTCTGGTGCAGCAGCGCGAAGGCGGAGGGTTCGTGGATTTCAGCACGGATTTCGCGCCGTTCGTCGAACCGGATCTCGTGCCCTGGATCGCCGAAACGTCGAGTTTTTTCCAATTGAAGGCGATTGTGCAGATTGATACCGTTCGCGTTACCCTGTTCACGGTGCTGCACCGCAACGGCACGAGCGGCGAAGTAGTGCCCATACTCCGAAGCCTGGGGACGACCTGACATGGCGGAGATTGTCGTCATACGCCTGGCGCGAGACGCCGACCCGACGGTCGAGTGGATCGTCGCCGATGACAACGGCACTCGCCGAAGTGCGCCGTCGAGCGGAACGCTCGAAGAGGCCGCCGCGGAAGTGCGAGGCCGGCCCGTCATCGTCCTCGTGCCTGCCGTCGAAACGCTGACGACGACCGTCGATCTTCCGGTGCGGAGCCGGGCGAGGCTCGACGCGGCCCTGCCCTACGCACTCGAAGAACAGGTCGCCGACGAAGTCGATGCCATGCACTTCGCCGCCGGCGAAAGACGGGCGTCCGGCGTACGGCCCGTTGCCGCGGTTGCCCGCGGGACCCTCGATGCCTGGCTCGCCCGCTTCGACGAAGCCGGCATTCAGCCGTGGAAGCTCATCCCGGAAAACCACGGCCTGGCTCGTATCCCCGGGACGATGAGCGCGCTCGTCGAGCGCGATTGCGTGATGTTCAATGACGGCGCCGACACCGAGTTCGCCATGCAGGGCGTCACGCCCAGCGACGTACTCGTAGCGGCCGGGCGACTGACCGAACGCTCCGACGACGCGCCGCCCGAGCAGGCGGGCCACCTCGTGGTCCATTGCGGCGCCGGGGATGAGCAACGCCTGTCGCACGACTGGATCGCGTTGCGCCATGAGCTGCACAGCGTGGACGTCAGGCTGCTCCCCGACGGCGTGCTGCCGCGGCTCGCCGTGACCGTAGCGAGCGGCCAGGGCGTCAACCTGCTGCAGGGGCCGTACGGTCCGAAGGCGGATTACG
>JAKSCZ010000623.1 GCA_022360335.1 Pseudomonadota bacterium | reverse complement strand
TCGATCGAGACGCCGCTGATGACGCCGTAGAGAATCAACGGCAGTGACGGTGCGAACAGCAGGCCGAGACTGCCTGACGTCGTCACCAGGCCGAGATTGAAGTTCTCCGGGTAGAGATCCTGCTTGAGGGCCGGATACAGGATCGCCCCCAGCGCGATGATCGTGACGCCGGATGCGCCGGTGAATGCCGTGAAAAAGGCGCAGGCGGCGAGACAGACGAGCGCAAGCCCGCCCGGCATCCAGCCGAAAAGGGCGTTCGTCACGCGCACGAGTCGCTGCGGTGCGTCGCTCTCGCTGAGCAGGTAGCCGGCGAACGTGAACAGCGGAATCGCGGTAAGAATCGGCATCTGCGAGATGCTCAGGAGCTCCAGCGCGATCGTCATCGGTTCGGTGCCGCTGTTGTGGAAACCGACCATCGCGCTCGTCGCGATGATCGCGAACAGCGGCGCGCCGAGAATCGCCAGTACGAGCAGGACGATACCGACGGCGATCATGCCGCGCCCCCCTCCTCTTCCGTACGGAAATGGCCGTGGGCGAGCCGTATCACACGAACGAAGAAGTGGTAACCGAGCAGCAGGAACGCAAGCGGAACGATCGTATGAAACGCCCACAGCGGCATGTCGCCGAAGATCGTGTCGCCCCAGCCCGTTTCTTCGCGAATCAGGCGGTACGCGTGCCAGCCGATGACGGCACTGACCCCGGCCGCGAACAGGTCCGCCGCGATCTTCGCCCAGGTGACGACCGGTCCCGACAGTACGTGCGTGATCAGATCGATACGAATGTGCTTGTTGTCACGACACGCGGCGACGGAGCCGACCATTGCGAGCCACAGCACGATGAGTTTGACGAGTTCGTCGGCCCACCCGATCGCGAACAGGCTGCCGAGCAGTTGGCGGTTGACGATCTGGAACACCGCAACAGCGATCATCGTGCCGAGCAGCACGACCAGCGCCGCGTTCTCGGCGAACCTGCCCGCCTGCTCCAGCCTTGCCAGGACCCTGTTCAAGCGACGGCCTTCAATCGGAGCCGTCGTTTTCCGAACGGTACCGTTCGATGTGCCCCAGCATCTCTTCGTAGAGCGCCGGCGTGAAGAGCCCGTCCTCCCCGAGCCCGGCCGTCGACACCGCCAGCGCCTGCCGCACGCGGCGGTACTCGTCCAGGTCGATCTCGACGGGTTCGATCCCCGCGTTGATCAGGGCGTCGCGCGCTTCACGATTGTCTTCGAGATTGGCCTTGTCGAAGTTCCGGTAGGTACGCTCCATGACGTCGCGAACGATGGCCCGGTCGCCGTCGCCGAGCCTGTCGAAGACCCGTTTGTCGACGGCCATGAAGCCCAGCGTATAGACGAGCGGCAACTCGGTGACGTATTTCACCTTGGTGTGCCATTGCAGGACCAGGGCCCCGATCGGCGACATCGCGACGATGTCGATGAGGCCGGTCTGCAGGCCCGTCAGGACGTCGGTCAGCGGGAGCGTGACCGGCGAGAGCTGCAGCGCCTCCATCGAACGCAGACTGATCCGGTCCCCCTCCGGAACCCACACCTTCCTGCCCTTGAGGTCGTCGAGCGAGCCGATCGGCGTATTGGACATCAGGACGGCGAAACCGCCTGCTGCGAATCCGAAGTTGACCCAGCCGGCTCGCTCCAGACCCTCGCGCAGCGTCGCGTCCATCCGGTCACGAACGAAAGCCGCCTCGTCCTCGGAGTCGAATACCATCGGCAGCCCGTACAGGTTCAGGTCGGCGTATTGCGACGCCAGGGCGGACGGCGTGAACGCGCCGCCCTGCAGCGAGCCGATGCGGATGCGGCCCAGCACCTTCTTGTCGGCCCCCATGATGCCGCCGCCGTAGTATTTGATCCGGACGCGTCCGTCCGTACGCTCCCTGATCTCTTTCGCGCTCGCCCGCATGGCCTGCATCCAGTCCGAGCCTTCCGGGGCGACCGTCGCGATCTTGAGCGTCGCCGCCTGGAGCGGCAGGCTAATCGCAAGGGCGAGCAGCGTGACAAGCAGTCTTTTCATCGTCGGTCCGTCTAGAAGTATTCGTCCGCCTCGGCAAGCAATGCCTCGGCCTGTTCCTGCGCCAGCACGTTGCCGAGCGTGTAACCGTCCTCGTACGGATCGGCCGCCACGACCTCGTTCAGCAGCCGGTCGTGCAACTCGCGCTCATACAGCAGTCTGGCGTAGCCGCGTGCGTACTCGACCTTCGCGCCGAGGTCCCTGCCGTCCGTCGCGGCGATCGCTTTCTCGAAATACTCGCGGGCACGTTCCGGCTCGCCGCCGAGCGCCGGAGGACGCAGGGTCAGCAATATTCCCATGTAGGTGTACACGGCGCCGTTGACTTCGTCGCCGCTGACGTCCATGTAACGACTGAACAACGCCTCCATCTGCGGCAGCTCCGCGAGCGAGTTCCAGTCGTCGCTGTGAGCGCGCAGGTAGGCCAGCGATGCAAAACCGTAGGTGTAGAGGTACTCGCCGTGTCTTCGATCGATTCCGTCCAGCGTCGCGACGAACTCGTCGTAGCTTGCGCCGGGCCAGTCGCACGACGGCGCGTAGACCCCGCACATCGCCGCCGACGCATAGCGGCGCGCCCGGGTCGTCAGGCGCGACGCCCGGGCCGCGTCCCCGGCGAAGATCCCGCCGAAAGAGGCATACAGCGTCGCGCCCGAGGCGAGCAGGTCGGCATCGCCGGGGTTGTCCCGGATCATGCCGTCGATCAGGACCATGAACGTCGGCAGGGCGGCTTTCGCCGTCTCCGGATCGTCCTGGTTCAGTACGGCGTCGGAGATGCTGTCGGTCAGCCCGCCGGCGGCGGACGACACGAGGGACGCGCAGCCACCCAGGGCGAACGCGAGAACGCCGATGAACAGAGCTTTCTTCATACTAGAGTTACGGACCTCGACGAATGCCCGGGGTTCAACCGCTCAGGCGGCCCGCAGTCCATCGAAACGCACCCCGGCCGCCTGCCGGGGCGATGAATCCCCGGCGGCGTGAGCGGGCCCTAGATCTTCTCTTTGATTCGGGCAGCTTTGCCGGTACGGCCTCGCAGGTAATACAGCTTCGCGCGACGCACGTCGCCGCGGCGCTTCACCTTGACCGAGTCTACCAGGGGGCTGTAGGTCTGGAACACACGCTCGACGCCCTCGCCGTGTGAGATCTTGCGGACCGTAAACGAGCTGTTCAGGCCACGGTTGCGCTTGGCGATGACAACGCCTTCGAACGCCTGCAGACGCTCGCGGTTGCCTTCCTTGACCTTCACCTGGACGGTAACGGTGTCGCCCGGTGCAAACTCGGGAACGTCCTTGCCCTGCTGCTCGTTTTCGATCGCGTCGATTATCTTGCTCATTGTCTCTGCTCTTTCAAATAGTCATCGAGCAACGCCTGCTGCTCGTCGGTCAGTTTCAGTTTGTCGATCAGGTCCCGGCGGCGTTCGAACGTCCGCCCCAGGGCCTGCTTCAGTCTCCACCGCGCAATCTCCGCGTGGTCGCCGGACGTCAATACGCCCGGCACCGTATGGCCGTCGATTTCTTCCGGCCGTGTGAAGTGCGGGCAATCCAGCAATCCTTCCATGAAGGAATCCCGGGCCGCCGACTCATCGTCGCCGAGCACGCCCGGCAGCAGCCTCACGACCGCGTCGATCACCGCCATGGCGGCGACCTCCCCGCCCGACAGGACGAAATCGCCGATCGACAACTCCTCATCGACCTGCGACTCGATGAATCGCTCGTCGACGCCCTCGTAGCGGCCCGCAAGGAGAATCAGCCCGGGCAATGCGGCGTAGCGTCTCGCCGTCGCCTGGTCGAACACCCCGCCCTGTGGCGACAGGCAGACGACCGGACCGCCCCCGGGCGACCGTCGCCGTGCCGCGTCCACCGCCCCGGCCAGTGGCTCGTACTTCATCACCATACCGGGACCGCCGCCGTACGGCCTGTCGTCCACCCTGCGGTACACATCGCTCGTATGATCACGCGGATTCTCGAAATCCAGTGAGATCAATCGCTTGCGTCGTGCCCGCCCGACGACGCCGAACTCGGCGATCGTCGAGACCATCTCCGGAAACAGGGTGACTACCTCGAAGTGCATCATTCCCATTCCCAGTCGACCTCGATCCTGCCGTTTGCAAGATCGACGCCGAGTATCACTTCGTCCATGACGAAAGGAATCAGCCGTTCCGTTTCGCCCTGTACGACCATCACGTCGTTCGCGCCGGTCTCCAGCAGGTACGCCACCCTGCCGAGTTCCGTGCCGTCCCGGTGCTCGACCGTCAGGCCTTCGAGGTCGGACCAGTAGTACTCACCGTTGTCCGTCTCGGGCAGCGCGTCTCGCCGGACGGCGATCTCCCTGCCGACGAGTTCCGCCGCCTGGTCGCGGTCGGCCACGCCTGCGAGGCGCGCGACAATCGATTTTCCGTGTCGCCGGCCTTCGGCGACCGTCGCTTCCTGCCATCCGTCCCCGTCCGGCAGCAGCCAGCGACCGTAATCCAGAACCGCTTCTCGCGGTTCGGTGTACGAATACACCTTGACCCAACCCCGAACGCCGAACAGGCCTGAAATCCGGCCCAGGACGACGGGTTGCGTCGTCATGACCGCTCAGTCGACCGCGGCAGCCTTGCGGTGCTTCCTGAGAAGAGACGCAACGCGGTCCGACGGCTGCGCGCCCTGACCGATCCAGTAGTCCGCACGCTCGAGGTCGATACGCAGGTTCTCCTCGTGCCCGCGGCCGACCGGATTGAAGAAGCCGATACGCTCGATGTACCTGCCGTCCCGGCGATTGCGCGAGTCGGTGACGACCAGGTGATAGAACGGACGTTTTTTTGCGCCCGCACGCGAGAGTCGAATACTAACCATGAGTCTTCCGTCAAAATCCAAAAAAAGCGGACACGCCTTGACCCGGGCCGGCCCGAGTAGACGGCGCATTGTACGGGTTTTGTACCAAATGTGAAGGGTTTTCGCGGCGAAAATACCTATTAAATTCAGTAATTTGCGTCGACGGTCCGCCGGCCGTGACCGAATCTGCGCGAATCGGCCGCGAATTGCCTCGATTTTCGCCGAAATCAACGGAACCCGGGCGGCATCCCGCCCGGCGGCACGCCGCCGCCCGGCATGCCCCGCATGAGCTTCTTCATGCCGCCTCTGGACATCTTCTTCATCATCTTCTCCATCTGCATGTGCTGCTTGAGGAGACGGTTGACGTCCTGGATCTGCTGGCCCGCGCCGGCCGCGATGCGCTTCTTGCGCGAGCCGTTGATCGTCCTCGGAAAGCGCCGCTCACCCGGGGTCATCGAATTGATGATCGCGATCTGGCGCCGGATCGTTTGCTCGTTGGCCTGGTCCTTGAGCGCCGCCGGATCGACGTTGCCGGGCAGCGGCAGCTTCTCGAGCATGGACGCAATGCCGCCCATGTTCATCATCTGCTCGAGCTGGTCCTTCAGGTCCGACAGGTCGAAGCCGCGGCCTTTCCCGAGCTTCTTCGCGAGCTTCTCGGTCCTGTCCTTGCCGACCTTGTGCTCGATCTC
>JAKSCZ010000530.1 GCA_022360335.1 Pseudomonadota bacterium | reverse complement strand
GTAGACGTACATGTCGAGATCGTCGTCGCCGTCGGTCAGGGTATCGAACAGCGCGAAACGCAGGTACAGCTGGTTGGCAGGCACTGAAACGATGTGCTGTGTGACGCCGTTCGTCGTGCGGAACGTGAAGGTTTTCGTCGGCTCGTTGTCGACGAAGCCGTCCAGTACGATCGGCAGGGTCAGGCCGTGGACGCCGGCCGAATAGGCGCCGGAGTAACCGAACTCGACCCCGAAACTCATCGCGCCCGTGCCGCCGAACGTCGTGATCTCCTGCGGCGCCAGCACCGACGTCGGCCTGACGGCGATCGGGCTGTATACGTCGTGGTCCCCGGAGCGCCAGGTCATCGAGCCGAAGCGCCACAGGTCGAGCGGGCCCGATTCGTAGCCGACGGTGACGTCGAACGACGCCGATTCGCCGGGCGCCAGGGAAATCGCGTTCGGTACGACGTCGACGCGCATGCCGGGCGGCGGTGACACCGCGACCGTGTACGCGCCGGACTCGTCGCTGACGTTGGTGACGCGTCGCGTCACGGTCTGTGAGTTCGCGAGCGCCGACATGGCGATCGCCGGCAGGTTGAGCTGGCGCGATTCGAACGAAAGGCCCGCGGCCTCGAGTTCGTCGCAACGCGCGACCGGGACCGTCGGGAAATCGATGCCGCACGCGAACGCGTCGTATTCGTCGCCGGAAATCTCGTAGACGAGTCCCGGGTTCAGCGCGGCGTTCGGCACGATGTGCCCGGCGCCGAAGTCGAACGGACCGGCGTCGCCCGCGTCCGAAGAACTCGCGACGTCCTGGCGCGCCGTCGTCATCAGCGCCGACTTGATCGCGGCGGGCGACCAGTCGGGGTGCGCCTGCCGGAGCAGGGCCGCCACGCCCGCGACGTGCGGCGTGGCCATCGAGGTGCCGCTCAGGTAGGCGAAATTCTCGCCCGGCGTCGAGTAGGCCGAATCGGGCGAGAAGCCCGCGAGGATGTTGATGCCGGGCGCGGTCACGTCCGGCTTGAGGACGTCCCGAACGGGCGCGGGCCCGCGTGCCGAGAACGAGCCCATCAGGTTTCCCGCATCGCTCGACGTCAGCAGGAAGCCCTTGTCGAGGACCGCGGCCACCTCGTTGCCCGCGTCGAGCTCGGCGAGGATCAGGTTGGCGTCGGCCTGGCCCATCATCAGTGCGGGAATGTCGGACAGCCCGGACTCGCCGCGCATGACGACCGGGTCCCCCGCAATGTTGTAGATCAGCGCGGCGGCGGCGCCCGCCTCGGCCGCGTTCCGGACCATCGTGTCGAAGCGGCAGCCCGTGCGCTGCATGAGGGCGATCTTGCCGCCGACCTCGCCGTCGTTGACGAGCGGCTGGCAGCCGTCGGCCTCCGAGCCGGCGCCTTCGCCGGTTTCGAGCGACGGGTCGTCGTCGTCGACGAGAACGAGCGCGGCCTCGATCGGATCGACGTCCTCGAGCGGCGGCGTGAACGAGGCCTCCCTGACGGCATATCGGCCGGCGAGTCCGGGCGGCGCGGCGATCTCCATCGCCTCGACGTTCGATTCGCCGTCGCGGGACGATGCCGCCGCCGTGACGACCCACGGACCGCCGCCCGGCGAGCCGATGGTGCCGGGATTGGGGCCCTCGTTGCCGGCCGCGACGACGGTCAGGATACCGGCTTTGGCGGCGGCCATGAGCGCAATGTCGTCGGGTGCGGACGTGCGCGTCAGCGAACTGCCGACCGAGTAACTCAGGATGTCGACGCCGTCGGCGACGGCCGCGTCGATTGCGTTCGCTAAATCCGAGGTGTTGCAGCTCGCGCGCGTGTCGCCGGGCCGCAGCCAGCAGGCTTTGTAGGCGGCGATACGGGCTTTCGGCGCGATTCCCTCGATGTCGCCGATCAGCGTTCCGAAGATCGAAGCGCTCGTTCGGTTGCCGGCCGCGGTCGTCGCCGTGTGCGTGCCGTGGCCGTCGGCGTCGCGCGGCGACCGGATCTCGTCTTCGTCGATCGGGCCGGTCTCGAGCGCTCCGTCGATGAACCAGCGCGCGCCGATCAGCTTGTTGTTGCAGTCCTCGGCCGTGAACCGCTCGCCTGAAACGCAGGCACCGTTCCAGTTCTCGGGCGGTTCGAAAACCAGCGCGTCCGGCAGCTTCCTGAAACGGCGGCACAGCCACCGGCCGAGCAGCGTGGTCTCGCCCCAGCTGCTGCGGCAGGCGCGCGGCTTGTCGGCTTCCCGGGTATCCTGCAGCGCGGGATGTTCGGGCGTTATGCCGCTGTCGATGACGCCGATGACGATGCCGTCGCCGTCGAGCCCTTCGGCGCTGCGCAGACCGCCGTCGGGATCGAACAAGCCGAGGAACGCCGGACTGTGACGCGTGGCCATCGGCCGCACCTCGTCCTCCCAGACGTTGAGGACCTCGGGAAGGTGCCCGAGTTTCTCGGCCTGCGCCGCATTCATGCGTGCCGCGAACCCGTTCAGTCCGTAACGGTAACTGTAGATCTTCCGCGCACCCGCGCCGGCCTGGCCGAGCACGCGGTCCTGCCGGTCCTCGAGTTCGGCGACGTAGGCGCGGACGTCCGGGTCGTCGCGGTCGAAGCGAATACGCGCCGCGGCGGCCCTCGCCGGGCCGAACGCGCTTTTCGCCTGTCTGACCTGCCGCTCGGCCGCCGGCACCTGGCGGAGCTGCACGATGTAGACTTTCGTCTCCTCCGGGTTCTCCGCACCGGCGAGGTGGACCGGTACCTCGCGCGCCTCGCGCAGGACCGAATCCGCGAAGACGGCGGGAATCGCCAGCAGGCCGCAGAGCAGGGTGAGGGAACGGCTTTTCACGGGCGTCAGTCGTCGAGGTAGCCGCGCATCTCTTGTTCGGAGAGCTCGACGCCGAGACCCATCGCAATACGGTTGACGAAGTTGAAGTAGGCGGTGATCAGGGTCAGGTCGAGGATGTCCCTGTCGGACAGGCCTTCGGCGCGTAACTC
>JAKSCZ010000377.1 GCA_022360335.1 Pseudomonadota bacterium | reverse complement strand
TGCTTGCGCAATTCCCGCGTTCCCTGGCGCAACTTGCGCAGTCCGGAGATCCCCGTGGCGGCCGACGATAAGCAGAAAGTAACGAGTCTTCAGGATCTCGCAGATCTCGCCGGCGTGTCGCGTGCGACCGCGTCCCGGGCGCTCAACGACAGCCCCATGATCAGCGAGAAGACCAAGAAGAAGCTGCGTCGCCTGGCGCAAAAATACAATTTCACACCGAACCAGCGAGCCAGGGACTTCCGTCTGAAACGCACGAGCGTGATCTCGGTCGTATTCATGCTCGACGTCCGATCCGACCAGCACATGTCCGATCCGTTCTTTCTCGAGATGCTCGGCGGTATTGCCGACAGTCTGGCCGATCACGACTACGATCTGCTGCTGGCTCACGCGCCGATTGCCGATGTCCTCGAGCTTCGCGACCAGCGGGTCATCAGGCAGTCGGACGGCGTGATCTTCGTCGGCCAGGCCGAACAGCACGAGGCGCTCGATGCGCTTGCGGCGCAGCGTACGCCGATCGTCGTCTGGGGCGGTCGCGTCGACTCGAAGAACTACCTTCTTGTCGGCGGGGACAATGCGGACGGCGGCTACAAGGCGACCCGGCATCTCCTGGAACTCGGGCGGCGCCGGATAGCGTTTCTCGGAAACTCGCGAAATCCCGAAATATCGGCTCGCTACTCGGGCTACCGGCGCGCGCTCGCGGACTTCGACGTCGAGCCGGACGACGCACTGACCTTCGATGTGCCGTTCGACATGAATCACGCCGTGGAGTCCATTCGACGGATCGTCGAATCCGAATCCGAGTTCGACGCATTGTTCTGCACGAGTGACGTGATGGCGCTCGCCGCGATTTCGACGCTGACCGACCTCGGCATGCGCGTACCCGGCGACGTGGCGGTCGTCGGCTACGACGACATCAGTCTGGCGGCCTACAGTGCGCCGCCGCTGACAACGGTGCGTCAGAACATCCGGTGGGCCGGTCGTGTCCTGGTCGAGTCCGTTCTGGGTCTCGTCAACGGGGAAGACGTCACCGACACCGTCCTGGCCAGCGAACTGATCGTGCGCCGCAGCTGCGGCGCGTCTCGCGACGGAGAGCAGTGACATGACCGTCGCCGTTCTGGGCGAAGCGCTGATCGACCTGATCGTCGGCGACGACGGCGCTTACCGGCCGCATCTCGGCGGCTCGCCGTTCAACGTCGCGATCGGACTCGCACGCCAGGCCATCGGCGTGAGCTATCTGTCGCCGTTTTCGGACGACACGTTCGGCGATCGGCTGCATGACGCACTGCGCAGGGAGGGCGTCGAAACGCCGCTCGCCCGCCGCTCGTTGTGGCCGACCTCGCTGGCCCTCGTCACGATCGACGACAAGGGTATGCCCGCCTACCGCCTGTACCGCCAGGGGGTCGCCGACAAGGACACGTCCACCGGCGAAATCGAGGCGAACCTGCCGCACGACCTGCGCGTATTTCACACGGGGTCGCTCGCCGTCACGCCGAGTCAGTTGCCGAAGATCCGCAAGCTGTTCGAGCTGATGCGCGCACGCGGCGTGACCGTCAGCATGGACATCAACATCCGGCTGCGCGCGAGCCGCGACACGACGGCTTACCTCGATGGGGTGCGATTGCTGCTGCCGCTGGCCGATATCGTCAAGGCGAGCGACGAGGACCTCGAGCCGTTCCGGTTCGCATCCGGAACGCGCAAGGCGGCCGCAGCCGCCTACGCCGAGATGGGCTCGGGGATGCTCGTACTGACCGAAGGGAAGGGCGGCGCCCGGCTGCTTACGGCGAGCGGCACGCTCGAGGCGAAGGCATACCCGATCGCCCATATCGAAGACACGGTCGGCGCCGGGGACACGTTTCACTCGGCATTTCTGGCGTCACTCTGCCGTAGTGACGCGATCGGGGGCCCCTACCGGGACATCGACCCGGAAGTTCTGCACGGTGCCGTCGATTTCGCCTGCGCCGCAGCCGCGATCAACGTCTCGCGCGCGGGCTGCAATCCGCCCACGCAGGCCGAGGTCGAGTCGTTTATTGCAGCAACCGACCGCTAGGCCTGCCCGGCGGCGGCCTGCAGCTGCTTCAACTCGTTCGGCGGCACTTCGGCATAGTGGCTGAAGTCCATCGTGAAGTTGCCGTCGCCGCCGGTCAGCGACTTCAGGCGCGAGTGGTAGTCCTGCAGCTCCTGCAGCGGCACCTGGCCGGTAACGACCGCACGATTGTCGGGCAGCGCGTCCGTTCCGGTAATCATGCCGCGCATGCCGGAGAGATCGCCCGTGACGCCGCCGACGCAGTCGTTCGGGATCGTGAACTCGGCGTTGACGATCGGCTCCATGACGATCGGGCGGGCCTTGGCGACCGCGTCGAGAAAGGCCTTCTTGCCGGCCTGGATAAACGCGATCTCCTTCGAATCCACCGAATGGTGCTTGCCGTCGTAGACGATCACCCGGATGTCCTGCATCGGGTAACCGTTCACCGCGCCTTCGGCCATCGCCTGCTTCACGCCACTTTCGACGGCCGGGATGAACTGGCTCGGGATGGCGCCGCCCACGACTTCGCTGGCGAACTGGAAGCCTTCGCCCTGCGGCAGCGGTTCGATGCGCAGATACACCTCGCCGAACTGGCCTGCGCCGCCGGTCTGCTTCTTGTGGCGGTGGTGACCCTCTGCCTTGGCCGTGATCGTTTCGCGGTAGGCGATCGACGGCAGCTGGGTGATGACCTCGAGATCGTGGCGATCCTTGATCTGCTGCAGCACGGCGGCGAGGTGCAATTCGCCGAGACCGCGCAGGACGACCTCGTTGAGCGATACGATGTGCTCGACGAGCAGTGACGGATCCTCGGCCTCGGCCGTGTGCAACGCATCGGAGACCTTCTGCGCGTCCTTGTCGTCCTTCGCGCGAATCGCGAGGCCGAACATCGGGCGCGGCAGCCGGACCGGCTTCAGGTGGAAGTGATCCTCGTCGTGCGAGTCGTGCAACACGGCATCGTAGTGCGCCTCGTCGACCCGGGGCACGGCGCAGATGTCGCCGGGTACGGCCGTTTGCTTCCTGTCGTGGGCCTCGCCGTTGACTTTCAGAAGCTGCGTCGCCTTGAACGGCTTGCGCGCGTCGCCGACGAACAGCTGATTGCCGGCCTGGATCGTGCCCTGGTGGATGCGGAACAGCGCGAGGCGGCCCTTGAACGGATCGACGTTGACCATGAAGACGTGGGCTATCGCGTGCGCATCCGGGTCCGGCGTCACCGGGACCTCCCCGGCATCCGCTCCTTCGCCTTTCAGGAAGACCGGCGGATTGGCCTCGGTCGGGTTCGGCATCAGCCGCTCGAATATCTGCAGCAGCTGGCGGATGCCGATGCCGGTCTCGGCCGACACGAAGCAGACGGGGACGAGATGCTCCTCGCGCAGCGCCTTCTCGAACGGGTCGTGCAGTTGCTCGGGCTCGAGCTCTTCGCCCTGCTCGAGGTAGATTTCCATGAGCGCTTCGTCGACCTCGACGACCTGGTCGACGATCTGCGTATGCGCTTCGCCGACCGAGCTGAACGCCGTATCGTCGCCTTCGAGCTGGAAGAAACAATCGACGACCTTCCTGCCGTCGGCGGACGGCAGGTTTATCGGCAGGCATTCCCGGCCGAACGCGTCCTGGATGTCGTTGAACACCCTCTCGAGGTCGACGCCTTCCGCGTCGATCTTGTTGACGACGATCATGCGGCACAGGCGCTGGTCGTGGGCCGCGTTCATCATGCGGCGCGCGATGTCCTCGACGCCCTGCGCCGCATTGATGACGATCGCCGCCGTCTCGGCCGCCGGCATGACCGACAGCGCCCGGCCGAAGAAGTCGCGGTATCCCGGGGTGTCGATGAGGTTGACGTGAATGCCTTCGTGGTCGAGGTGACAGACCGAGTTGTACTGGGAGTGGCCGGTTTCCTTTTCGCGGTCCGTGAAATCGGAAACGGTCGTGCCTTTTTCGATCGAGCCTTTTTCCGGGATCTTGCCGCCCGCGTGCAGCAGGGCTTCGGTGAGGAGCGTCTTCCCGGCGTGGCTCGGTCCGACGAGACAGACGTTACGGATGTCACGAGTAGAGTAGGGCATGAGCTTGGGTCCTCCCAGTCTTTTTAGTGCGGCAAGCTTAGCGCGCTGATTTTCTTACCGGTATTTCGGTTTGTCACCGTCTTGTGATGATCCCGCCGTCCTTTATTATAAGCACGGGATGGGCCTCCGGGTCGCCCGGCGGCGATAAATCGTCGAGGATCCCGGCGCCGCCTCGTCACCGACCCTGGTCGCCGTCGCGTTCCAGGCTATTGAATCGGCGGACCGATTCCCCCATCGTACGGGCATGAAGGGCGACACCCGCAACCGCATCCTCGTCGCGAGCCTGTTGCTGTTCAACGAACACGGCGAGCCCAACACGCGGACCAACGACATCGCCGACGAAGTCGACATCAGCCCGGGAAACCTGCACTACCATTTCCGCAGGAAGGAGCACATCGTCCATGCCCTGCTCGACGAGTTCCGGGTCGATGCCCGGCGCGTGCTCGAGCCGCCGGCCGGTGATCGGATCTCGATAGACGATTTCTGGCTGTTCCTGCACCTGCTCCTCGAGCTGACCGCGGCGTACCGCTTCCTGTTCCGCGATCTCGAATCGCTCGCCGGGACCTATGCCAGGATCGACCGTACGCTCGGGCATTTCGCCAGGGGTCTGGAGTCGGTGTTCGAGCTCTACCTGAGATTGCTCACGACCGGGGGGCAGCTCACGGTCGGCGATGCGGATGCGCCGGCGATCGGACGCAACCTGGCCGTCATCGCATTGTTCTCGGCACGCTTCGACGAGTTGACCGGACTGTCCGTCTCGCCGGACGACGCCGCACTGCGCGTGGCGGGATCCATCCTGAAGGCACTGAAACCGTTCAGCGTCGCTTCGGCGGCCGCGCATATCGAAGATCTCGCGGCGCACTACCGGAACTGAAGCAAAAAAGGGACCGCCGGGGCGGTCCCTCAGGGAAGAAAGCTGCTGTAAAGGGGGGAATCAGGCAGCTTTCCTGAAGGTGTCGCGTACGCGGTCGCGGACGTCGTCGAACTGCTTTTCGACGTCCTTGCGGAAGTCCTCGACGCGGTCTTCCCACTTGTCGAAAACCCTCTCGCCGTCTCGCGCATACCGGTCGAACTTCCTGTCGAACTCGGTGTAGCGCTTGTCGAGTTCCTTCTGGATGGTCGAGAACACGCCCAGGCTCGCCATGAAGGTCCTGTTGGCGAATCTGAACGGTACCGCGAAGGCGCTGTCTTCGAATTTCCCGAAAGCGCTCTTTGCGGGTGCTTTCTTCCTGGCCGGCGCTTTCCTCGCAGCGGCTTTTTTCGGCGCGGCTTTCTTCGCCGGAGCCTTCTTCACCTCGGCTTTCGTTTCCGGGGTTTTTTTCACTTCAACTTTATCGGTCATCGATCTCGTCCTACTTGGTCGTCTTGCTTACTTTCCCGGCAGCCTTCTTCCCGGCTGCCGCCTTTTTCGCGGCGGGCCTGCGGGCGGCCTTCTTCTTCGCCGCAGGCTTGCCCTGCTCGTCGAGAAGCCGAATGATCCTGTTCAGCTTCTTGTTGATTGCATTGATGTCGTTCTTGCTCGGCACGTTGAGCCGATCCATCGCGTCCGCGACGCGGGTATCGAATGCGCTCTGCAGCTTGTCGAGATTCGACCGGTCGCGCACCTGGTCGAGAAGCCCGGTCGCCTTCGACTGCGCATCGCCCGCCATGTCGCGGATGGCGCCCTGAACGTCGTCGATCAGCGACTCGCTTCGCGAGGTCGCCTTGTCGCGGAACTTCTCGCCTTCCTCGATCAGAGACTCGAAGGTCTCCGCGCCTTTCTTGCGTGCGCCGGACAGCGCGCCGAGACCGGCCATGAAGGCGCTTTCGAGCTGTTCGGCGATCTCGCTCAGGCGAATGTCGCTATCTGCCCGTTTTCCGGTAGATTTCCTGCCTGCCATGATCATTCTCCCGCTCGTCGTCCGGTTTCGATGATCAAATCCTAGCTGCTAGGATTAGGGTGATCACACTAGAGCCGCATCGATGAAGATTCGCAGGAAGCACAATCTCGGCGCCGAGGAGGCGCGCCATCGCGCCGACCGGATCGCGGAGGACCTGAAAGACCGGTTTTCATTGCGTGCGAAGTGGAACGGGGATGCCCTGCAGGTGCAGGGTAACGGCGTCAGCGGGCGACTCGTCGTCGACGACCGCTGGCTGGAGGTCGAGGTCAGGCTGGGCTTTGCACTGATGCTGATGGAAGGGCCGATTCGTTCCGCGATCGAAGCCACGATCGACGAGGAGCTCGCCTGATCCCGGCGAGGTCCGCCCGCTTTCGCCGACGGTCATCGCAGGCAGCGTTCGACGAGCGGCGACACGTTCCAGGTCGGCTCGTCATGCGAGCGGAACGCGCCGGGCTCGAGCGGACCGGCGTGTCGTCGCAGCCAGGCGACGAGCGTATCGCGGGTTCCCGGCAGGCCATAGTTTATCTCGACGCCGTGTGCAGGGACGACGGGCGTCAGGATATCGTCGCCGCCGAACGCCAGGAAGTCGTTCGCGATCATGCGAATGCGATCGTCATCGGCGATCTCACGGCCGTCGTCGAGCCGGAGGGTGACGTCGAGAAAACCGTCGTCGCAGCGGGCGAACACGCGCACACCGGCGAATCCGGGTTTGTGGGGCGACCTTAGCTTGCGCGACACGATCTCACGCAGTTCGAGTCCGCTGACGTTGTGGATCGTCACGACGTTGTCGAAGGGGAACATCTCGTAAACGTCGCCGAAGGTCAGCTCGCCTGCCGGCAGCCCGTCGCGAATACCGCCGAACACGTTGTGAATCGCGATGTCCGCGTCGAAGGAGTCGAGCAGCGCCGTCGTCAACAGCTTGCCCAGCGCCGATTCGACGTCCGGCTCGACGTCGAATGCGGCGCTCGCCGTCACGCCGAGCTTGCTCTGTTTCCGCGCTTTTGCCGCATCCTTCGCCGCGTCTGCGATCGCCAGGATGTCGGCGGGAACGACGAGCGGCTGCCCGGCATACCAGCGCGAACCCGCTTCGATGTCCGCGTCGGGAATCTGCGGCGGATGGACGCGCCGCGACAGGATTGCCCCGTCCGCGCGGCGCATCGTGAAATCGACGCGCCCGAAGGCGCGTCCACCCGAGTATCCCGACGTGATCGAGACGCCGTTTACGATATGTGCGATTCCCTCGTGGACGTGTCCCGCCACGATGTGATCGACGAGGCCGTCCGGCAGCGCCTGCGCGACGCGCATGATTTCGCCGTCCATGTTGCACGACGACGTGTCGTGGGGCCTGCCGAACGCACGGCATTCACTGCCCGCGTGAGCCGCGACGATGACGAGATCGGCGCCGTCGGCCCGCAGCTTCGACCCTTCCCGCACGATGGCCTCGGTCAGCGAGGACACCCGCAATCCGATCGTGTTGGGCGCGATCGTCGTTTGCAGCGCGCGGCTCGTCATGACGCCGACAACGCCGACCTCGAAGCCGGCGACGTCGAGCGTGACCGACGGATAGACGTTGTCCCACGCAACGGGCCCGCCGGTCCGTTCGTCGATCAGGTTCGCCGCGAGCAGCGGGAACGCGGCTTCGCGCGCCCTCTGCCGGAGCGCACCGCGCGGGTCCTGGCCGCCCGACGTCGGCACCGGGTCCGGCCCGACCGGGCCGAAGTCGAACTCGTGGTTGCCGATGGCGGCGGCGGCGACCCCCAGCGCATTGTACGCATCGATCATCGGTTCGCCTTCCTGGAGATTGGATTCGAGCGTCCCCTGCCACATGTCGCCCGCGTCGATGACGATGACGTCGCCGCCGTCCGTCTTGCGAAGATCGCGCAGGGCGTGGACGTACGCCGAGATCGACACGAAGCCGTGGCGATCGCCGTCCGCAAACAGCTGCCCGTGAATGTCGTTGATACCGACGATCGAGATCGCGACGACGTCCCGTGAGCCCGTCGTCGCGGCGCAGGCGGCGAACAGGACGGCGATGAGGACTGCGGCCGTCAGGCGGAAGATCTGCATGGTCGATTCGGATCCCGTTGGTGTTCGACACATTCTACGATGCCGCGAAATGGCGCGAAATCGCAATCGGCGCTCGAGCGTCGCCGGTATGATGCATCGATGTCCGCCGGGAGCGAAAAACTCGAATACAGCGTCGTCGAGGAGATCGTTCACGCGCTGACCCACGGGGTCGGCGCACTGCTCAGCATCGCGGGCCTGACGTGGATGCTCTACGTGTCCGTCGTCGCCTCCGATCCCTGGCGCATCGCGGCCAGTGCGATCTACGGGGTCTCTCTGGTCGTGCTGTTTCTCGCCTCGACCGTGTACCACTCGATGTACGCGTCGAGGCACCGCGAGGTATTCAGACTCCTCGATCACTGCGCGATCTACCTGCTGATTGCGGGCACCTACACGCCGTTCCTGCTCGTCGCGATGCGCAGTCACACGGGATGGTGGCTGTTCGGCACGATCTGGGCGCTGGCTACGGCGGGTATCGTCAAGAAGCTGTGGTTCCGGCACCGCTACCCGAAGATCGCGCTTGCGAGCTATCTCGTGATGGGCTGGCTCGTCGTCGTCGCCGCGCCACAGGTCGCCGCAGCCATCGGGCCGAGCGGCATGGCGTGGCTCCTCGCGGGCGGCGTCAGTTATTCGGTCGGCGCGATCTTCTACGTGCTGGACCGTATGCCGTTCAATCACGCGGTCTGGCACGTATTCGTGCTCGCGGGCGGCGTCTGCCACTTCATGAGTGTCGCACTGCACGTCCTGTGAACGACTGCGGCGCAGTCGTCGTCTCCGGCGGTTTTCTCGCGGCGGTCACCTATTCGTAGATATACGAAGTGATGCCGGCGGGTTCCGGGAGTACGGTAAATCAAGTGTTGTTGCGAGGTGGTGTCTCGTGAGCCGCAACATTCTCTGTGTCGTCGAATTCGACAACTACCCCGAAACGGTGGTCGCCCGGGCAACGTGGCTGGCCGGAACGCACGGCTACGACCTGCATCTGCTGGTCAGCGATCCGGTCACCGATTTGCTGGGTGAAAGCTACGTTTACCTGTTGGAATCGCAGCACATCGCGAAGAGCATCCGGGAGTTGCGGGAGCAGGCCGTCGCCCGGCTTCTCGATCCGCTCGAGGCGTCCGGTATCGGCGTCACGGTCGAGCGCAGCGCGGACAAGCAGGTTGCCGACGTCATTCGCAGGGCCGCCGCGGCCTGCGAGCCGGCGTACGTCGTGAAGGGCACGCACCTGCATACGCCGTCGGAGCGCGCCTCGTTGGGGCACGCCGACTGGGAGCTGATCCGCGACCTCGACTACCCGCTCTGGTTCGTCAAACCGGTCGACTGGCAGGACGACATCGTCGTCGTCGCGGCCGTCGATCCCGTACACGCGCACGATAAACCCGCGCATCTCGACAAGCGGATCATCGAGCTGGGCCGGGCGATCGCGACGGACTGCGGAGGCAGGCTCGAGGTGCTGCACACCTATCAGCGGCTCGCCGAGATCGGTTCGTGCGTCATGTGGACGTTCAAACCGCAGACGCTGCCCGTCGCGGACCTCGACCGAAAGATCCGTGAGCGGCACGGGCGTGCGCTGAAGATCCTCGGCGAGGTCTGCGAGCTGCCGCCCGAGTCCCTGCACCTCGTCCCGGGCCGTCCGGACGAGGTGCTGCCCGTATTCGCGCGCCGGCAAAGCGCGAGCCTCGTGGTGATGGGAGCGCTCGCGCGCTCGAAGCTGGGGCAAGGCATCGTCGGCAGCACGACGACGCGCGTGCTCGACCACATCCCGTGCGACGTGCTCGTCGCACACCCGCACCAGCGTCCCTGAGGCCGCGTCAGGCGTAGATCCGTTTCATCAGAGGGGCCATGCGGCGTGGCCCGACCATGCTCGCCGTCGTCAGCAGCCCGGCCATCATGGCGCCCGTGACCCCGCAGGTCAGGACGTCCTGGCCGGTCAGAAACAATCCGTCGATCGCGGTCCCGGGCCGCAGCCAGTCCTGGCGCAGGCGCTCCGGCGTATGGGCGAGGCCGTACAACTCGCCCTGCCGGTACGCGCCGAACCAGTTCGTCGACAGAGGCGTCGAAACCTCGTAGTAGTCGACCCTGGCGCGCAGGTGGGGCAGTTTGTCGTAGAGAACGGCCATCAGGCGCTCGCCGAGTTCGTCCTTGAGCGACTCGTAGTCCTCGCCGCGCCTGCCCCAGGTTTCGTCCTGCCACTTCGCGAACCACTCGTAGGGCGCGGGCGCGACGATCTCGATCGTCGACGTGCCGGGATGGCGATTCTCGTAGTCGGGGTCCTTGGCCGACGGGAACGAGACGTACACGACGGGGAACGGGGCGTCCGGGTCCGCGAGGAATGCGTCGAGCGCGCCGTCGTAATCGTTCGACGGGTAGATCCAGAAGTTGGTGCGCGGCAGTCCGAGCTCGTCGGCGGTACCGCGCAGACCGATATAGACGCCGAGGTGCGCGACGCTCGGCTCGACCGCCCGGAGCTTGTGCGCGTAGCCGCTCGCGCGCGCGACGGCCTCGGGAAGCAGGTGCCGGAACGTGTTGTCGACGCCCGCCGACGAGACGACGCGGTCGCAGTCGATCCGATGGCCGTCTTTCATCCGGACGCCGGCGACCTTGCCGTCCTCCACGAGGATCTCCTCGACCTTCGCGTACGTGAAGACCTCGCCGCCTGCCGCCCGGATCTTCGGGATGATCGTCTCGGCGATTCGCCACGAGCCGCCGACCGGGTAGAACCCGCCGTAGAGGTAATGCCGCGCGATCATCGAATGAACGATGAACGGCGAGCGTTTCGGCGGCAGGCCCATGTCGCCCCACTGGCCGCACAAGGTTGCAATCAGGTCGGGGTCGTCGGTCAGCTCGCTCAGCACGTCCCAGGTGCGGCGTCGGTAGGCGCCGCGCAATTTCCACGCGAGCCAGGGGCCGAACAGCGGGCGCAGCCACGACGGCAGGCCGCGCGCCGTGCCGAACGCCGAGAGGGCGTCACCGGAGCGTTCGAGCAGCTCGAGATAGCGGTCGACGGCGGCTTCCTCGTCCGGGAACTGGCGCACGAGATTGTCGCGGAACTCCCGTTTGCCGGCGATCGCATTGAACACCTTGTCGCCGACGTAGAAGCGGTCGTACTCGGCGTCCATCGGCGCCCATTCCAGTTCGCCGCCCGACAGGTAGTCGAACATCCTGCGGGTGCGCGTGTCGGCACCCACCTCGCCGATGTAGTGAACGCCGACGTCCCATTCGTAGCCTTCGCGTTCGTAAGAATGGGTGAAGCCGCCGGCGGTGTAGTGCTGCTCCAGGACGCAGACTTTCCTGCCGAGATCGCTGAGCAGGGCGGCCGTCGTGAGGCCGCCCATGCCCGATCCGATCACGACGGCGTCGTAGGCGCCTGCAAGCCGATTCGGACGGTACCGGTAGCCGATGCGCAGCGTACTGGGTTTCACGGACCCGCGCTCAGTAACTCACGTAGTAGTGCACGAGCGCTTCCACGTCGCCGTGTCGCAGCCGGCCGATCTTCTCTTCCATCTCTTCGAGCAGGTTCTCGCGCGTACCGTCGACGTAGGCCTTGAGCGCGTAACGCAGGTAGTCGGCCCGCTGGCCGTGCAGCGGGTAACCCAGCACGTCCGCGACGTCCGGGTCGTCGGGCGGCACGTGGCAGCGCGCGCACAAATCCCTGTGCACGGCCTCGCCGCGCGCGACGAGTTCTTCGTTGAACGTGGTGGCGTGCGAGTAGCGCGGCAGCTTGCCGTAGTACTCTGCCAGGTCGGCGATGTCGTCGTCGCTGAGCAGCGCGACGGTATCGCACATGACGGGCTCGATCGTGCATTGCCGGGCTCCGTCCTTGTAAGCGTAGAGCGCTTCTTCGATGTGGACCGGCGGCGTTCCGGCGATAATCGGCACGTACGGCTTGCCGACGCCGCTGCCGTCGACGTCATGGCAGGCCTTGCAGGCCTCGATCACGGCCGGCGGCGCGGCCGTGCCGGCGGACGTCGCGAACAGGGCGAGGAGCGGCAGGATGAATCGATTTCTGAAGCGTTTCACGCACATGGCATCTGTTCCGGAAAGTGCACTAGGCGTTTGTACCTATCGTGGCGCTGGCCGCCACGCTCCCACAAGACGTATGACTCTAGTATATTAGCGTTGCGTTATATGAAATAGCGGAGTATTCGTATGTGCCTGGCGGTCCCCATGAAGATCTCGTCGATCGACGGCTTCCGGTGCACCTGCGAAGCGAAAGGCATCGAGCGCGAGGTCAGCCTGTTCATGTTGCAGCACGAGGACGTGGCCGTTGGCGATCACGTTCTCGTCCACGTAGGGTACGCGATCCAGAAAGTCTCTGCCGGGGAAGCGGCCGAGTCGCGGGCGCTGTTCGACGAGATGCTGGCCGAGACCTGACGAGGTAACCCCCATGTGCGATACCTGCGGATGTAACGTCACACCGGCCAATGAGCACCTGGTCGAGTCGGTGGACGTCCTCAAGAGCCTGCTGGACGCGAACGATCGGCAGGCGGCGCACAACCGCGAGCACTTCGCGCGCCACGGCGCGCTCGCAATCAACCTGATGTCGTCGCCCGGCGCGGGCAAGACGGCCTTGCTCGAGGCAACGATCGATGCGCTCGGCGAGACGCTGAAGATCGCGGTCATCGAGGGCGATCTCGAGACCGAGAACGACGCGCAACGCATTCGCGACAAAGGCGTCCCGGCCGTACAGATATCCACCGGCAGCGCGTGTCACCTCGACGCCCACATGGTCCACTCGGCATTGCACGACCTCGCCGTCGACGGCGTCGACGTCGTGTTCATCGAGAACGTCGGCAACCTCGTGTGTCCGGCGAGCTTCGACCTCGGACAGCACCTGAACGTCGCCTTGTTGTCGACCCCCGAAGGGCACGACAAGCCCGCGAAGTACCCGGTCATGTTCCGCGCCGCCGATCTCGTCGTCATCAGCAAGGCCGATCTGCTGGACGTGCTCGACGACTTCGATCCGGACTATGCCGAGGGCTGCCTGCGGCAGCTCGCCAGCAGCGCGCCCGTGGCCAGGGTCTCCGCGCGCAACGGCGACGGCATGGACGCCTGGCTCGACTGGCTCCGCGAGCGGCTCGACACGCTGCGCGGCGAGGACGTTGCGGCGGGAGCGGTCTGATGGGCCGGAGCGCCGCGGACTGGCTCAAGGAATTGCAGGACCTCGGGATCGACGAGCCGCGGCGCATCATGAACGTCTGCGGCGGCCACGAACGGTCGATTTCGGTCGCCGGACTGCGCACGGTCATTCCCGACAAGGTCGAACTCGTCCCCGGCCCGGGATGCCCCGTCTGTATCTGTCCCGAGGAGGACGTCTACGAGGCGATACAGATCGCTCTGAACGAGGACGTCACGCTGGTCGCCTTCGGCGACATGCTGCGCGTTCCGGTCAACGTCCCGAAGCGGGAACCGCGCTCGCTCGAGCAGGCGAAGGCGGCCGGCGCCGACATCCGGCCGATCGCATCGCCGACCGACGCCGTGGGTATCGCCGCATCCGACCCGTCGCGCCGCGTCGTGTTCTTCGCGGCCGGTTTCGAGACGACGACGGCGCCGGTCGCCGCCATGCTGGCGGAGGGCGCGCCCGGGAACCTCTCCGTGCTGCTGTCGGGCAGGCTCACGTGGCCTGCGGTCAGGATGCTGCTCGACTCCGGCAAGCCGGGATTCGATGCATTGATCGCGCCCGGGCACGTGTCGACGGTCATGGGGCCCGAGGAATGGGAATTCGTCGTGGACGAACACGACATCCCGGCCGCCGTCGCGGGGTTCACGCCGGACTCGGTCCTGGCGGCGATGTATTCCGTGTTGCGCCAGCTGCGCGACGGTCGCCGTTTCCTCGACAACTGCTACGCGCGCGCCGTCAGGCCCGGCGGCAACGCCGAAGCGCGCCGGCAACTGGACGAGGTCATGGAAGTCGTCGATGCCAACTGGCGCGGCATCGGCATCATCCCCGGCTCGGGCTACGCGCTGCGCGAGGCGTATGCGGCGCACGACGCGCGCCAGTACTTCGGATCCTATGCCGACGCGTCGCGCAAGCGCGTCGGCGAAATGCCGCCGGGCTGCGACTGCGCGAGCGTCGTGCTCGGCAGGGTCTACCCGAATCAGTGCCGCCTGTACGGCCTTGCGTGCACGCCGCGCAAACCGATCGGTCCCTGCATGGTGTCCGACGAAGGCGCCTGCCGTATCTGGTGGTCGGCCGGCATCCGCGACAACGAATGGGCAGGGCGCGACCGGGACGCCGCCAGTGGCTGAACCCGCCGCGGCGGCGGGCAGGGCGATCGCAAAACGCATCCGCCTGCAGGGCCACGTCCAGGGCGTCGGCTTCCGGCCGTTCGTCTACCGCCTGGCGAGCGAGCACGGCGTCGTCGGGCACGTGCAGAACCGGCTCGGTGAGGTCGAAGTCGTGGCCGCCGGCGCGCCGGACGTCGTCGAGCCGTTCATCGCGGATCTGATCGACCGGGCGCCGCCGCTGTCGTCGCCGTCGGTCGCCGCGATCGACGACCTCGAAACGAGCGACGCCGATCGATTCGAGATCATCGACAGCCTGGCCGATGCCGACGCCCGGGTGTTCGTGCCGCCCGATTACTTCATGTGCGACGACTGCCGGCGCGAGTTGTACGATCCGGCCGACCGCCGCCATGCCTATCCGTTCGTCAACTGCACGCAGTGCGGGCCCCGGTATACGCTGATCGAGTCCCTGCCGTACGACCGTGCCAACACCAGCATGGCGGGCTTCGAGCTGTGTCCCGAATGCGAGGCCGAATACCTCGACCCTGCCGACCGGCGCTTTCACGCCGAACCCGTCGCCTGCGCGACGTGCGGCCCGCGGCTCCGTTTCGAGGCCGGCGGCGAGGGGCCGATCGACGGCACCGAGGCGGCGTTGGCCGCGGCCGTGGCCGTGGTCCGCGACGGCCGCATCGTCGCGGTCAGGGGCATCGGCGGCTACCACCTCGTCTGCGATGCGCGCAACGAGGCCGCCGTCGCGCGCCTGCGCGAGCGCAAGCGCCGCCCGCACAAGCCGCTCGCCGTCATGTTCCCGGTGGCCGGAGACGACGGCCTCGACGCCGCGCGACGGTCCGTCGATTTTCACGATGCGGAAGCGGACATCGTGGCCGGGCCGATCCGGCCGATCGTGCTCGCGACCCGCCGCGAGGACGACCGTCTTGCGGAGAGTGTCGCGCCCGGCCTCGCGGAGATCGGCGTGTTCCTGCCGTACAGCCCGCTGCACCAGCTGCTGCTCGACGCGGTCGGCGGTCCGGTCGTTGCGACCTCCGGCAACGTCAGCGGAGAGCCGGTGCTGACCGGTAACGACGAAGCGGTCCGGCGCCTGCGGCCGGTTGCCGATGCGTTCCTGCAGCACGACCGGCCGATCGTGCGCCCGGCAGACGACCCGGTGTACCGGCGTATCGCCGGCCGCGTGCGGCCCATCCGCATAGGCCGCGGATGCGCGCCGCGCGAACTCGATTCGCCCTGGCCGCTGGCAGAGCCGACGCTGGCCGTCGGCGGCCACATGAAAGCTACCGCGGCTCTGGCGTGGGACGACCGCGTCGTCGTGTCGCCGCACATCGGCGAGATGGACAGTCCCCGCAGCCTCGACGTCTTCGAGCAGGTCGCGGCCGACCTGCAGTCGCTGTACGGCGTGCGGGCACGCCGCATCGTCTGCGATGCGCACCCGGGTTACACGACGCACCGCTGGGCCCGGCAACAAGAGTTGCCGGTCCGGACGGTCTGGCACCACGAAGCGCATGCGAGCGCGGTTGCCGGCGAGTTCGATCTGCACGGCCGCTGGCTCGTATTCGCTTGGGACGGCGTCGGACTGGGCCGCGACGGTACGCTGTGGGGCGGCGAGGCCCTCGCCGGCCGCCCGGGGCGCTGGCGGCGTTTCGCCAGCCTGCGGCCGTTCCGGCTGCCGGGCGGCGACAAGGCCGGGCGCGAACCGTGGCGCAGTGCCGCGGCCCTGCACTGGGAGTGCGGCGCCGAATGGACGGCGGCTCC
>JAKSCZ010000084.1 GCA_022360335.1 Pseudomonadota bacterium | reverse complement strand
GTCTTCGCGCCGTCGGCGAACTCGAGGCCGTACTCGACGGCGTTGCGGCTGACGAATACGGCGATATCGGGCTTCGAAAGCTGCGCAGCGCGCTTGCGAATATCGAACGCCTCGAACGGCGCAATCTCGATGACCGGGAAGCAGTAAGCCCTGCCGCCGCGCGATTCGATCGCGTCGACGAGATCGCCGGCCTGCCGGCGCGGGCGGGTGACGAGAACGCCGACGTCCTGCAGGGAATCGTCAGGCATTGGTCGCCGCGGCCGCATCGAGCAGCGCCGCGGCTCCCCGATCGAGCAGGCGCCGCGCCAGGTCTTCGCCGAGTCGTTCGGCGTCGCGCGCCGCACCGGACACGCTCTCGCGGATCGACTCCGCGCCGTCGGGCGTCGCGACCAGCGCCGTGACGGTCATCGCGCCGTCGCCGACGGCCGCATGCGCCGCGACGGGCGACTGGCAACTCGCCTCGAGCACGCGGGCGATCGCACGTTCGGCCAGCGTCGTCTGCACCGAGTCCGGGTGATTCAGCTGCGACAGCGCGGCGCGCAGCTCGGTGGCGTCTGCGAGGCATTCGACGCCGACGACGCCCTGCGCCGCGGCCGGCAGCATCTCGTCGGGCGTGAACGGCTGACTGATGCGATCGTCGAGCCCGAGCCGCTCGAGACCCGCGGCGGCGAGGACGATCGCGTCGTAGTCGCCGTCGTCGAGCTTCGCGAGGCGCGTGTTGACGTTGCCGCGCAGCGGCTCGATCCGGAGATCGGGCCGCATCATCCGGAGCTGCGCCTGGCGCCGCAGGCTGGAGCTGCCGACCAGGGCGCCCGCCGGGAGGTCCGGCAGGCGCTCGCCGTTCGGCGACACGAGGGCGTCGGCAGGATTGGCGCGCTCGAGCATCGCGGCGATGCAGAAGCCCTCGGGCACGTCGGCCGGCACGTCCTTCATCGAGTGCACGGCGACGTCGGCGTCAGCGCGCCGGATCGCCGCCTCGAGCTCCTTGATGAACAGGCCCTTGCCGCCGATTTTCTGCAGGCTGCGGTCGAGGATCTCGTCGCCGCGCGTCGACAGCGGTACCAGTTCGACGCCGCCGATCCCGGGCATCGCCTTCAGCAGGCCGGCGACATGTTCGGCCTGCCAGAGGGCGAGGGCGGATTTTCGGGTTGCTATCCTGACGTTCATTCGATCCCCGTGGGAGGGCCTTCAGGCCCGAATCCCGTCCGTAGGAGGGCCTTCAGGCCCGACCCCCGTCCGTAGGAGGGCCTTCAGGCCCGAACCGGTCGCGGCTAAAGCCGCTCCTACGGCCGCCGTTTCCACGGCCACCCGCTCCTACGATTCTTTCAGGCGCCGCCTGACCTCGGCGACGTGCCGGCGGCTGATTATCGGCTCTTTGCTGCCGACATGCGAGCCGGCGCGCAGGACGATGCGGCTCCTGCCTTCGCGGTTCTTCTCGATCCGCTCGATGCGGTCCACGTTGATCAGCGCACTGCGATGGATGCGGACGAACCGGTCGCCGAACTCGGCCTCCAGCGCCTTGAGTGAATCGTCGATCAGGTCGTGGCCGCCGTCGTGGTCGACCGAGACGTACTTCCGGTCCGCCCGGAAGCGAATGACCGTCCCGACCGGAATCAGCTTGAGCTCGCCGTGAGCCTGCGCACAGACGTGCCTGCGCGGCGCGTCCAGATTCGCCTCGCCGGCGGCCTCGCGCAACGTGCCGCGGGCCAGGCGCGATGCCTGTTCCAGGGCCTCGAGCAGCCGCGAGCGGCGCACGGGCTTCAAGACGTAGCCGATCGCCCGCGCTTCGAACGCGTCGATCGCATACTCGTCGTAGGCCGTCGTGAACACGACGGCCGGTGCACGGTCCATGCCGTTCAGGTGTTGCGCCGTTTCGATCCCTTGCATGCCCGGCATCCGGATGTCGAGGAGGACGATGTCCGGCGCAGTGTCTGCAGCCAGTTGCAGCGCCTCGTGGCCGTTGGCGGCTTCGCCGACGAGCTCGTAGCCGGGTTCGTCGGCGAGGATCCGGCGCAGCCGATCGCGCGCGGGCTTCTCGTCGTCGACGATCAGCACCTTCATGACGGGCCGCCGTCGATCGGAAAGCGCAGCGTCACCGTGTAGCGGTCGTCACCGTCATCGACGTCGACGGTGGCGCGGTTGCCGTACGCGAGCTCGAAGCGCTGGCGGATGTTGCTCATCGCCATCCGGTTGCCGTCCCTGCCGCTCTTCCTGCCCGGCGCAACCGGGTTGGATACGGCGATTTCGAGCCGCCGCCCGTCGCGCTTCCCGCTTACGCTGACCTCGCCGCCGTCGGGCAGCAACTCGATGCCGTGGTAAATGGCGTTCTCGATGAGCGGCTGGATGGTCAGGGCCGGAATCCGGGCCCGCATCGGCAACCCGCCGGTTTCCCAGCGCACGTTCAGCCGGTCGCCGAGGCGCAGTTTCTCGATGCGCTGGTAGATCGCCGCGACTTCGAGCTCTTCCTTCAACGTCGTGCGATCGCCCGTGCTCGACAGGTTCGCGCGCAGCAGGTCGGAGAGATCCTCGACGGCTTCCTCGGCCCGGCGCGGGTCGGTGCGCGTCAACGACGCAATCGTGTTCATGCTGTTGAACAGGAAGTGCGGCCGGATCAGCGCCTGCAGGGCGCTGATCCGCGCCTGCGCCTCGAGCACGATGCTGCGGCGCCATTCGCTGGATACGTACAGGTAGCGCATCGCCAGCGCGACGATGATCGAGCTGATGGCGAAGGTCCGTAGCAGGAAGTCGCCGTGGGTGTCATCGCCGATCGACACGCCGGCGATCCGCAGCGGAAGCTGCCACGAGAGTTCGGCGACGACGACGCACATCAGCACGAGCACGACGAATGCCAGCACGAATGCGCGCGTCTTGCCCGCGCGTTCC
>JAKSCZ010000575.1 GCA_022360335.1 Pseudomonadota bacterium | reverse complement strand
GCCCGGCCAGCTCCTCGAATACGGGCTGCCGGTCGTCGTCGTGCGGCGTCACGTAGGCCGTGGACACGCTGACGAATCGGTCCAGATTCCGGCAGCCCTGCGCGAAGTCGAGCATCTCGAGCGCCGTCGTCACGTTGGACTTCGCCGCCTTCCCGAGGGGCAGGTCGAACTGCACCGACGCCGCGCAGTTGATGATATGGCTGACGCTCCGCTGCAGCGACTCGCGCCGCCCGCCTTCGATGCCTGCCCCCGGTTCGCTGAGCTCGCAGGCAACCGGCTCGACCCGTTCCTGCCAGGACGGGTCGACGCCCGCGAAGCAGGGTGACGACGCGACGTCGTTCGCGAAACGCTGTTCCGCCGAGCCGGACCCGTCGGTCCGGACCAGCACCCGGACCCTGTCGACGGCGAGCGACTCGCGGCGCCGAACGAGCTCGTGCAGGACGACCTTGCCGAGAAAGCCCGTGGCGCCGGTCAGCAGGACGTCACGGTTCACGACGACCGCTTCCCGAATCGAACGCCTGGTTGCCGGCGCCGAAGACGTTGTCCGGATCCACGGCCTTCTTGATCTGTCGTTGCCAGTTCAGCATCCCCTCGGACAGGACCCGGGGCAGGAAGTCGCGCCGGATCTTGCCGATACCGTGATGGTGCGAGAGCGATCCGCCCGATCGCAGGACCTCGTCGCGTGCGGCATGTTCCATTTCGCTGAAGACGTCGCTCGGATTCTCCACTCCCTTAAAGTAATAGGCGAAATAGAAGTAAATGCAAACGCCGGTCGGATAAACCTGCGTGACGCGACACGACACGAACGGCTTGCCGGGCAGCTTACGCCTGCCGTGCTCCTCGTTGAGCCGGCGCCGTACGTTGTTGCAGACCTTCATCACGTCGCTCCACGCCGCCGACGTCTCGAACGACTCCGCCAGCAGCCAGTGATTCAGGATCCAGTCGCGCAGGTAGGCGATGCCGAACGTGAGCTGGTAACCGCGCCGGCCGTTCGACGCGCCGCCCTTCATGCCGCCGTGCTTCCCTGCGATGCGGTACACGCTGCGCCGCTCGGCGTCGACCCGGTCCTTCGAGCCCTCGAAGACGAGCGTGCATGCCGTCATCTTCTGCGGGTCGAAGCCCTTCACCCTGACGACGAACCACTTCTCGAGCGCGCTCCTGAGTTTTCCGAGGCCCGCCGAACGCGGCTTCAGGGTCTGGCTGAGCTGGAACTGCATGTTGTCGACGAGCCGGACGCTCGCCGGCGGCGTCGCGGTGCGGGTAAGCTCGTAGAGGAAGTCGACGCCGTTCTCGAGACTCGGGAAGATGATCGAGCCGTATTCCTGCACCTCGGGCAGCGGGAAGAGCCTGACGACCGCCTGCGTCACGATGCCGAGGCCGCCTTCGGACCCGTAGATCCAGCGCCGGGCATCCCCCACGCCGACGGATTCGCGCGGCACGACGGTCGGCCGGGACAAGGTGCCCTGCGGCGTCACGACCGTGACGTCGAGCACGATGTCCTCGATGTTGCCGTAGCGGTTCTTCTTCATGCCGCTCGCGTGCGTCGCGATCCAGCCGCCCAGCGTGGAGAACTCGATGCTGTCGGGTTCGTGTCCCATCGTGAAACCGTACCCGGCGAGCTGCTCGGCGATGATCCTGCCGACCGCGCCGGCCTGGATACAGGCCATATGGTTGTCGGGGTCGATCCACAGGATGCGGTTCATGCGGCACATGTCGACCGACACGATCATGCGGTCTTCGTCTTCGGGGCAGCTCAGCGCGTTACTGACGTTGGTCCCGCCCCCGTAGGGAATGAGGCAGACGTCGTGCGCGCGGGCCGCCGCGACGAGCGCCGCGACGTCGTCTTCGCCGCCGGGGAAGACGACGAGGTCCGGGATCCGCCCGAGCCGGTCGTACTTGATGCGATACATCTCTTCCTGCGTTTGCCCGCGGCCGTGGCGCAGCCGTAACTCCGCATCGTCTTCGACCCGGTCCTCGCCGAGGAAGCCGCGGATCTCCGCGACGAAAGCCGGGTTCGTGCGCGGCCGCTCGATCGGCGGCGGGTATCGCGACGGATTCAGGTTGTCGGCGGCAATGTCCGGGTGAATCGCATCGCGGACCCAGCCGAGCAAGTCCGGCAGCTCCTGCCCGGCCAGTTCGTAGCGGTCGCCGCTGAGCCTGACGACGTCGCCCGCCAGCATCTCGAAGGCCGTGTCCTCGAAACCCCAGACACAAGCGCTTTCCCTGTCCTCGGCGCGTTGCGCAGGCGGCGCCGGTGTGATGCGTCCATGTTTCATCGTCGGCTCCTAGGTATCGATCCACGACGCGAATTCGCCGAGCGTCTTGCGCGCGATGTCCGGCACGCGGGCATCGTCCGCCGGGTAACCGGCGACCAGCAACAGGAAGGGCCGCTCGCTTTTCGGCCGGCCCAGAATCCGGTTCAGGAATCCCATCGGACTCGGCGTGTGCGTCAGCGTGGCCAGGCCGGCGCGGTGCAGTGCGGCGATCAGGAATCCGGTCGCGAGACCCGTCGACTCCGCCGGATAGTAGTGCTTGACCTTGCGACCGTCCGGCAATTCCCCGAACTTCTGCAGGAACACGGCGATCAGGTACGGCGCGGTCTCGAGAAACGGCTTGCGCTCGTCCGTGCCGAGCGGTTCGAGTGCGGCCAGCCACGCCTCGGGCGCACGGCGCGTATAGAACTCGCGCTCCTCGGCCTCCGCCGCCTCGCGTATCTTCCTTTTGGTCTCGGGGCCCGATACGACGACGAAATGCCAGGGTTGCAGGTTCGCTCCGCTCGGCGCCGTATTGGCCGCTTTCAACGCCGTCTCGACGATGTCGCGGGGTATCGGACGATCCGAGAACTCGCGCACGCTGCGGCGGCGATCGAGGTCCGCATAGAAATCGCCGAGACGCGCTCGCATCTCGTCGATCGGGTACTCGCGATACCGGCTCAGCGGTACGCTCGGAAAGTCGCTCACATCAATCCTCGTTCGCGCCGAGGTCGAGAACGATACGCCACTCCTGCATCTCGTTCTCCGACACGGCGAAGTCCTTTGTCGATATCCCCGCTGCGTGGACGCTGCCGGGGTCGCCCGTGATCAACGGGTGCCATTCGGGCAGGTCCTTGCCCCTGGCGAGTCTGCGGTACGCACAGCTCGCAGGCAACCAGTCGAAACGCTCGGGCTCGCCGGCGCGGAGCACGAGGCAGTCGGCGATTTCTTTCGCCCGGTTCGCGTAGTCCGTACAGCGACAGGTATCCGTATCCAGCAAGCGGCAGGCGATGTCCGTGTAGAACACCTCGCCGGTGTCCTCGTCCTGCACCTTGTGCAGGCAGCAAAGCGCGCAGCCGTCGCAGAGGGACTCCCACTCCCTGCGATTCATCTCGACGAGCGATTTGCGTTTCCAGAACGGTTCGGTCATGTTCCGGTACTTTGCGCCAGCGCGGATCGAATATCCATATGAAAGCCGTCATGCTCGACTGGGCCACGATGGGTCCCGGCCTCGACATCCGCGAACTCGAGGCGCTGTTGCCCGGCCTCGAACTCCATGACGAGTCGACGCATGACGAAATCGCGGCACGCATCGCGAACGCCGAGATCGTGCTCGGCAACAAGGCGATCATCTCCGAGTCGCTGTTCGAGGGCGCGCCCCGGCTGCGCTTCATCGGGCTGACGGCGACCGGGACCGACGTCATCGACCTCGAGGCTGCGAAAAAGCACGGCGTGGCCGTCGCCAACATCCGCGCCTACTGCACGGACTCGGTCGTCGAACACGTATTCGGCTGCATGCTCAACCTGTCACACAACCTGAGCAATTATGCCGCGGACGTGCGGCAAGGCGCGTGGCAGGACGCGGCCGTCTTCTGCATGCTGAACAGGCCGAACAACCAGCTCTCGGCAATGACGCTCGGCCTCGTGGGCTACGGCGAGCTCGGCCGGGGCGTCGCCCGCATCGCCGGGGCCTTCGGCATGCGCGTGATCGTCGCCGCGCGTCCGGGCAGCGACACGGTGCCCGAGGGGAGGGTAGCGTTCGACGAGTTGCTGGCCCGCTCCGACGTGATCTCTCTGCACTGCCCGCTCGACGAGACGACGCGCGGCCTGTTCGGCGCCGGGCAGTTCCGGGCGATGAAGAAAACCGCCCTGCTCATCAACACGGCGCGCGGCGCGCTGGTCGACTCCGCGGCGCTCGCCGGCGCGCTGCGCGACGGCGAGATTGCCGGCGCGGCCGTCGACGTATTGCCTGCGGAGCCGCCCGTCGGCGGCGATCCCCTGCTCGACTACGACGGCGACAACCTCATGCTGACGCCGCACATCGCCTGGGCGACACGCGAGGCCCGGCAGAACGCGATCGACGAACTCACGGCGAACGTCCGGGCATTCCTGGCGGGCGAGGAGCGCAACCGGGTCGTTTAGGGAGATAAGGTAACTGTCCCTTATCTCCTCACGTGCCGATGATCTGGCGCGCCCATTGCACGATCTGGCGTACGCGCGGCGAGCCGAGGTCGTACGCCTCGTCGAACGAGACCCAGCGCCATTCATGGTGCTCCGGCTCGCCGGTTTCCGGCGACGGCCCCATGACGACGTCCTGCCTGTCCGTCGTCGCAATGAAATAACGGGCGACCTTGCCGCGACTGTAGGGGCCGGTATCGAAGTAGCGGCTGCCCCAGCCGAACTCGAGGTCGTCGATGCCGGTCTCCTCGCCGACCTCACGGACCGCCGCCTGCATCGGCTCCTCACCGGCTTCGCGAACGCCCTTCGGGAAGTCCCAGTGGTGGAACGCACGCAACATCAGCGTGAGCCAGCCCGCTCCCGTCCGGCGCGCAACGACGACGCCGCAGGACAGCCGTGGTTCGTTCATCCCGGCGCGCCCCGAAGCACGTCGACGGGTGCCGCATTGACTGCGCCGCGAGCGGCGAAGAAGCCGCTGACGGACACGACGAGAATGCCTGCTCCGACGCCGGCGACCCAGATCAGCGGATTGAACTCGTACGGCAACTCGAAAAGCCGCACCGCGACGACCGCGGCGAGCGCCGAGGCGCCCGCGGACGCGAGCACGCCCGCTGCCGCACCCAGCGCCGCAAACTCCGCCATGACGCCGGCGAAAACGGTCCGCCGCCGCGCACCGAGGGCTCTGAGCATCGCGCTTTCGAAGCGGCGCTCGTCGATGGTCGACTGTACGGCGGCAAACAGCACCGCGATACCGGCCGCGAGCGTGAACGCGAACACGGCCTGCACCGCGAGGCTCGCCTTCTCGATGATGCCCCGGACCTGCCGCAGGATCGCCCCGAGATCGATGACCGAGATGCCCGGATGCCGGCGCATGAGGTCCGTGAGCGCCGGCTTCTCCGCCTGCCCGACGCGCAGGCTCGAGATGAAAGTCGTCGGCATGCCGTCGAGCGCTCCGGGCGACAGGACAATGAAAAAATTCGGCTGGAACGAATCCCAGTCGATCTTGCGAACGCTCGCGACGGTCGCCTCGACCTCGCGTCCTGCGACCAAAAAACCGAGCACGTCCCCGATCGCGAGGCCGGCGTCGGCGGCCGCCTGCTCCTCGATCGAGATCAGCGGCGGACCGGCGTAGCCGGGAGACCACCACTCGCCGTCCACGATCTCGTTGCTCGTGCCCAGTTCGGCGCTCCAGGACAGGTTCGCCTCGCGATTCGCGAGCCATTCGCCGTCCTCGTTCGGGTAGCTCCGATCCTTGACCGACTCGCCGTTGATCGTCGTCATGCGCGCACGGACGAGCGGCGTGAACGCCGGCACGTCCATGCCGTTCGCGGCCAGCAGCCTGCCGACGGGATCGACTTCGTGCGGCTGGATGTTGATCAGGAAGTGATTGGGAGCCCGGTCGTCGAGCGTCGCCTGCCATCGCTGCAGCAGGTCGGTCCTGACGAGCGTCAGCAGCAGCAGGACGGCGATACCCAGCCCGAACGCGACGACCTGCACGGCGCTGTCGCGACCGCGGCGCGACACGTTGGCGAGCCCGTAGCGCCAGGCGACGCCGACGCCGGAGCGGGCGCGCCCTGCAACGGCGACGAGACCGCGGCCGACGAGGTACAGCAGGCCGGCGATGACGACGATGCCGCCGATCAGGATCGCGAGCAGGCGCGGGTCGCCGACCGAGCGATACAACAGCACGGCAACCGCCGCGAGCGACAAGCCGCCGACGAGCAGCCGTGACGGCGCGGGCGACATCTCGTCGTGGCGCAGCACCCTGAGGGGCGGCGTGTCGCGAAGCCGGATGGTCGACGGCAGCGCGAAGCCGAGCATCAGAACGAGCGCGCTGCCGGCGGCAAGCACGACGGGGCGGAAGCCCGTACCGGGCAGGTCGCCCTGCAGCAGGTCCGCGAGAATCCCGGCGAGCAGCGCTTCGGCGGCGTAACCGACGATGCAGCCGGCGAGCACGCCGAGGATACCGAGGAGCGTGAGCTGCATCAGTGCAACCGTGATGACGAAGCCCTGCGTCGCGCCCAGGCTCTTCATCAGCGCCACGGCGTCCATGCGCCGGTGGGCGAAGCGCCGCGCGGACATCGCGACGGCGACCGCGCT
>JAKSCZ010000352.1 GCA_022360335.1 Pseudomonadota bacterium | reverse complement strand
CTCGTAGTTCTTGCGCGAAGCCTCGGCCGCCTCGGCGGACAGTTCGATCTGGACGTAGGCCGCCTGGGCGGCGTGCAGCTGCAGGCGGACCGCCTCCTCCACGCGTTCCCGCGTCGAATCGTACAATGCCTCGAGCTGGCGCAATTCATAGCCGGCTTTCGAGAGATTGGCTTTTTTCAGGCCGCCCGAGAACAGCGGCAACCTCGCCTGCACCCCGATGCTCCAGTCGTCGAGGCCGTCGCCGGCCTGTGGCCCCGCGCCGGCGCCCGACTGATTCAGGTTGCTGGAGTATCGTCCGCCGACGCTGAAGTCGGGCAGCCAGTAGGCGCGCCGGTAGCTGGTCAGCTCGCGCCGCTTGGCCTCGATCTGCGCGTCGAGCTGCCGCAATTCCGGCGCCTGTGCGATAGCCCGCTCGACATAGAAGCGGGAGAACACGGCGTAGTCGGCCGGACTCGCGATGAGTCCGTCGTAGTCCTCCTGCGACATGACGAACGGCTCGTCGAGGCTCGCCTCCCGCAGGGCCATGCGCGTGCCCTGCGGCCGGTGGAGAATGCGGTTCAGGGTGTCCCAGGCCTGGTTGAGCGCGGCCCGGGCATTGACGACACGGATCTGCGCCCTCGCGACTTCCGCCTGCCAGCGGTAGACGTCCGCGGGTGTGGACGTACCGAGCCGCACGCGATCTTCGGCCAGCTCCAGGTTGGCGCGCGTGATCCTGAGATTGTCGTCCTGCACGGCGAGCTGCGAGCGCGTATTCAGCACCGTGTAGTACGAGGTCGTCGCCGCCAGCACGACGTCCAGCCTGAATTCCTCGAAGCCGGCGAGGCGCGTGCGCTGCAGCGCCTTCCGGATGGCCAGGTTCGCGACGGCGGCGTCGGAGTAGATCAGCTGGCTCAGGTCGAGCGACGCGTCGGTCGAGCGTTCGGCGAACAGGCCGGCCGCTACCGACGGCGACTCCCTGCGCTGCGTGTAACCGGCCGAGGCGTCGAGCCGTGGCAGCAGGTTCGAGCGCGCCGCCGCGATCTCTCGCAGACCGGCCTCGACGCCGAACGCCTCGGCCTGCAGGTCCCGGTTCTGCTGCAACGCAAGCCGCGCGATCTCCACGAGACCGTACCGGCGGCCCGCCGCCTCGGCCTCCCGGTTGAGAAGGACCGCATCGCTCATGACGTCGAAACTCGGCGACAGACCGATCTTGCGGGCCGTGGCCATGTTGATCGTCAGTTTCTCGCGCTCCTGCACGCCGGTCGGCTGATCCCCGGCGCGCTCACCGAGCATCACGGCCTGCATGTTGAGCGCGTTGAGCCTGGCCTGGCGGTCGATGTCCCGCGGCTCGCTGTTCGTCGCGAGCAGCCCGCGCTCGACTTCGGCGACGCCGATGAAACTGTAACTCGGCAGCCGCGCCGCGTTGACGGCGTCGACGAGGCGCTCGAAGTCCGCGACCGGCATGCGCGGCAATCCGGCGACGATGACCGCATCGGTGCCGGCCGGGACCCGCTCCATGAGCTCGTGGTCGACGCCGTCGTGCACGACCTCGACCAGTTCGATGCCTTTCCCGGCGGCGACCGCCAACGCCTCGTCGCGCAGCGCCGGTATGGCCGCCGACAGGGCCGCATCGAGAAACAGAACCAGCTTCCGGTACGGTGCGATCCTCGCGAGAACGTCGAGGTCGTGTTCGAAATCCGCGTAGGCGCTCAGGAAGTTGAGATTGCGAATGCCGGACGTCGTCTCGCCCACGTCTCTCTCGAGCAGCCCGATATCGAGGATGATGGGCAAAAACGTAGGCTTGGAGAATTCCCGCCGCGTCGCCGCGAGCTGATTGGCGACGATACCGACCACGAGCACGAGGTCGACCTCGGGATCGGCATACGCATCGTCCGTGGCGGCGACGATCGACTCACGCGTCCACGCGCCGTCGAAACGCCGGATGCGCACGTCGAACTCGCCCGACGTCAGGACCAGCAGTTCGTCCACGTAGCGCCGTTGCACGTCCGCCAGGCGGTCGGACGGCCCGTCGCCCACCACCGCCACGGTGTATCCACGTTGTGCCGCGGCACAAGCCGTCGAAAACAGCAGAACGGCGGCGACGAATAGCGCCGTGCAGCGATGGCGGGGCCTTACTGACAGCGACATGTGACGTTTCCGGACACGATCGAATCGGTCTCGCGCCTTGCTTGTTCTGAAGTGGACGATTGGAACAGAGCCGATTGTCGGTGGCAAGCGCCGGCTTGCGCTGCTTGCCGTTACGGCACATGACTCGGCGTTTTCCGGGGATCAGGGCTGTAAGGAGAGCGTCGCCTCGTCCGTGTGGTTGAAGTCCTGACCCATGATGTGCAGCACTGAATCCTCGCGGTACGTGTACGTATCGTTCGTCTGCGACATGTTCGTGGTGAAATTCTGCGTCGGTGCGTTTTTCAGCAGATACGGTTCGTTCAGGATGCCGTAGCCCGGATCGCCCGCCTTCGCCGACGCGGTCATGACGAGCCCGTCGGGAACGCTCAGCGAATACGTGCCGCCGGCAAGGATGGCGATCCCCCGCGGAATGGCGACGACCTTGCGGAAGGTATTGTCTGCGTAGGCGAGCAGCCAATAGCCCGTTTCCTGGTGCATGGGCACACCCGTTTCCGCATTGACCAGCTGCGTATAGTAGTGCACACACAGCAATTTCTGACCGGTTTCCGGGTCGCCATTGACGGTCTGAAACGACGGGCCCATGGTCATCGTTTCGGTATAGGTCGTCACGACCGGGCCGTTCGGTGTAGGGAACGTGTCCTTTCCCTGCCCGATCCAGGTGGTATCGGCGAGAGACTCGAAGTGCGCGAGAAGCTCCGCTTCGTTGTTCGTGGAGGGTGCTGTTTCGTTCATGACAATACTCCTTCGTGTTTTCCCGGCCGCTGATCGCCTTCGACTTCGTCCGCCAGAATCGCCTCGCCTTTCGTCAGCCAGGAAAAGCCAAAGGCAACGACGGCAATACTCTCGAGCCAGAACACCGGATTGTACGGCTCCAACGCCGTCTTCGGATCTTCCGTAATCGACAGCAGCGCCATGAGCAAAATGCAGACCGACATCGTGTACCCGCAGATCCGGTAGACACGGTTTCTCAATAGCTTGCGCCTCGTCGGCCGGGCGCCCGTGCCCGTCTTGGTAAACAAGTGGAGCGAAAAGTACGTAAGGGTCAAAAAGAACGCCGCGGCAAAACCGAAGTGCACGCCGCCGATCGCCTCCATGGTGGCCGTGAGCGCCGCTTCGTCGATGTCGGCTGTCGTGGGGAAGAGTGCGGTGCCGACGGCAAAAAGGCAGGCCAGGTCTCCGGCGACGTCGTCCTTTCTCTCGTAGCCCCGGTAGGAGAGCAGGAAGAAACCGATGACGCACAGCGTGCCGACGAATACGTCTCCCATCTCCGTGTGGTAGTACGCACTGATGGAACGCTCGATGGCGAAGCGCCCGGTAACGATCATCTGGCCGAACGCCAGCAGGAACGGGAATGCGAGTCCCAGTATGCCGACGATGCTGCGCAGGGTGAGGTATGAGATGACGAGTGAATCGCTCCCGTCCTGCGACGTACCCATGACAGCCACCTCTGCGTTGGTTCATTGCTCCCGGAGCAGTGAACTCATCGAATTCCCATATTCAGAAACTACAAGTATAGCTTCTAAACGGATGGTAAGTGACGAACATATTCAGGGGGTTACGCACAAGCAAAATGCAAGAGCTTACAGCCGTGCAGCGCGTCGGGAACGGTCTGTCGCGAGAATCTCGAGCGCCGCCGTCGTCAGGTGATACATCGAACTGGCGGCCGCGCGGTCGTCGATCACCCTGCCCTGACCGTCGAGTCGGTCGACGTAGGGCGTCGTCGACGCGTCCGGCACGAAGCGTGCGAAGAATGCCGCGATCGCTTCCGCGGCGATACTCTCGCCGTCGGCGTCGCCGGCGCGGGCCTGACTCAGCGCCGCCTTGATCAGCTCGGGCATCGGCCAGAGTCGCGTCGTTGCGGTCAGCACTTCGCCGTCCGTGTCGACGACATCGAACAGGAGCCCGGTTGCGGCCCGGCCGCAGGCGAGCGCATTCTCGAACAGGCGATTCGCGTACGCCGTCGTCGAAGTCCCGCTGACGCGCTCGTACCAGCGCAGCAGCCAGACCCATTCCATCATGTGTCCCGGCTCGGCCAGGCGGCCGGCCTCGCCGCAGGCGGGTTGGAGGTCGTCGTCGAAAAACTCCAGCAGAAAGCCCGATCTGCGATCG
>JAKSCZ010000416.1 GCA_022360335.1 Pseudomonadota bacterium | reverse complement strand
GCGGCCTACGCGCGTCTGAGGCGCCGGGTGGAAGCGCTCGTGGCGCTACCGGTCGAAGACCTCGATACCGATGCCCTGCAAGCCGGACTTCTAGGGATACACGGTTGAGGGCCCGCGCCTACGGGGCGGGGAAGGGCTTCAGCTCGGCGACCGCCGGATCGGCCGTATCGAGGATCACCATCTCGACGACATCGCCGTTGACGACGTCGATCCGCACGGGCCCGGCGAGCGTCGTCCGCTCTCCGGCGGGCGTCAGGAACAGGTCGTAGGCGCCGGCCTGCACGGGTATGGGCGGCGTCAGCGACGGGGTCGGCAGAACGCCGGCGATCGGATTATCGTCGTCTTCTATGGTGTCATCGGCCGGCAGCAGGTAAACGTCGACCAGCGCGTTGTCGAGCGCGGTCTGATAGAACAGCAGCTTTGCGTACAGACTGACCGGGGCACGGTCCGGCAGGGCATCGGAGTAAACCCATTGGTCGGTCGGCCCGACCACGGAGATGACCGTACGGGAACCGGCAGGTGCCTGGTACGGGGCCTGAAACAGGATCGTCGCTGTGCTGTTCTCCGGCGTCCAGAAATACTCCTGTGCGTCGCCGGATGCGGGAAGTTCCGCACTGGATTCGCCGTGGGCCAGTCCGCTTACGATCCTGTTCGTCAGCGTGTCGTCGTCGTATACGTCAACGCCGGGCAGCGGCAAGGACGCATGCAGGAATTGAACGGTAGGGACGCTGTTGGCGTCGGGGAGAATGCGCTGAATTCCAAGGTCGTTCGTCATGTTGACGACGAGCCCGGACGTGTCGTTCTCGTCGCCGTCGAACGCAACGACCGTCTCGGACGTGCGCGGACCGATCGAGTTCGCCGGCGACGTGAACAGGACGTCGCCGGGGTCGTCGGCGGCAGTGATCGTAACGACGTACCGGCCTTCCTCGAAGTCCTGCATCGCCGAAACTTCGCCGTACGACACGGTTGCGACCCTGTTGGACACGACCTGCGGATCCACGGCCTCGTCGAGATAGAAATCGACGGCTTGCATGCTTCTCGAGACGATCTGGTGCGCAAAGCGCACCTCGAACGCGGTAGCGCCGTCATCCCACTGGCGCAGGTCCGAGGTCCAGATGCCGACGGTCGGATTCGACGGGTCGCCGCCCAGTACGAAGACGTGGTCGCGGTCGGCCTCGACCTTGTGCGGGACCGTGGCGACGCGGGTCGGATCGTCTTCGCCGGGGAGGCTTACCTGGAAATTGAAGTTGTAGTCGAAGTCGTCGAAACTCGAGGGAGCGGAGGACTCCTGGTAGCTCATGGACCCGAGAAGCCGTTCCTCGATCAGGAAGCCGGTCACGGGCGAGCCGGGAATCGCATTGATCGCACGGACCGAGCCCTTGCCGG
>JAKSCZ010000455.1 GCA_022360335.1 Pseudomonadota bacterium | reverse complement strand
CTCGCCGAACTGCGGCGCAAGCAGGTCGCTGACGAGGCCCGTCAGCGGCGGGCCTGCCGCGAGACCGATCAGGTTGATGATCAACAGGGCGACCGCGGAGGCCATCGCCCGCATCCTGAGCGACACGAGCCCCTGCGCCTGCGACAGCACCGGCGCGAGGTAGACGTTCGCCGTCAGCGCCGGGATCGAAAACACCAGCAGGGCGATCTGCCAGGACTCCGCCAGGAAGACGAAGACGTAAGGCACCGCGGTAAGCAGCACGGTCAGGCCGATGAAGCGCAGCGCCCGGCGGTGCCCGGTCCGCCCGAGGCGATCGGCGACGTAACCGCCGAGGAAGAAACCCGCCCCCCCGACGATGCCGACGATCAGGCCGAGATACAGCCCGATCCGGCCGGCCGGCAGGCCGAAGCTGCGCCCGAGGAAGCTCGGCATGAAGTTGATTACCGAGTAGCCGACCCAGGACGACAGGCCCGCCGCAACCGTCATGTGCGCGAACGACGGCCGGCGCCAGAGGAAGCGCAGGGTCCGGAAGAACGGCGGCTGCTCGCTGACGGCTTCCCGGTCCTCCGAATGCCCGCGCGGCGGTTCCACGACGGTGAAACGGACGATCAGCGCCAGCACCAGGCCCGGCAGGCCGACGACATAGAAGGCCTCCCGCCAGCCGACGTTCTGAACGACCCAGCCGCCGAGCAGAAACGCGAGCATGACGCCCGCCGAGATGCCGATCGTGTAAACGCCCATCGCCGTGGAGCGCTGCCCGGGCGGATACAGGTCGGCGATCATCGAGTGTGCCGGCGGACTGCAGCCGGCTTCGCCGACGCCGACGCCGACGCGCGCGAGCGCGAGTTGCACGAAATTGGCCGCGACGCCGCACAAAGCCGTCATGCCGCTCCAGAGCGCCACGGCCAGCGCGATCAGATTGCGTCGGTTGTGCCGGTCGGCGTAGCGCGCCACCGGGATACCGAGGACGACGTAGAACATCGCGAACGCGGTCCCCGTCAGGAATCCGAGCCACACGTCGGCGACGCCGAATTCGTCGCGGATCGCCGGCAGCAGGATGGCCAGGATCTGCCGGTCGACGAAATTGAACATGTACACGATGGCGAGGATTACCAGCGCGTAGCGGCGGGTAGCCGCAGTGATGTTCGTCGAGGGGCCGATCACTGCGTCTGCAGTCCGCCCGGCGAAACGCTGCCCGCGTTGGGCCTGCGCGTATCCGATGCGCCGACGAAGACGCCGTCGCGATAGCCGACGGTCTGCAGGCTGCCCATCATCATCCCCGTACGCGCAAGGCTGTGACCCCGTTCCTCGAGGAGGCGCAGCGTATCCGGACTGAATCCCGGCTCGAGTACGAGCCGGTCGGGGAACCACTGGTGATGCATGCGCGGCGCGATCGTCGCTTCGGCGATGTTCATGCCGTGGTCGATGACGTTGACGATGAGCTGCAGGACGGCCGAGATGATGACCGCCCCCCCCGGACTGCCCGTCGCAAGCCGCAGGTCGTCACCGTCGAATACCATCACCGGCGACATCGAACTCAGCGGGCGCTTGCCCGCGGCGATCGCATTGGCCTCGGAACCGACGAGACCGAATGCGTTCGGGACGCCGGGCTTGGCGACGAAATCGTCCATCTCGTTGTTCAGGACGAAGCCGGCGCCGGGTATCGCCACGCCGGAGCCGAACGAGAAATTGACCGTGTACGTCACGAGAGCGGCATTGCCGGCGGCGTCGACCACCGACAGGTGCGTCGTGTCGATCCCTTCGCGGCGCGGTTCGACGCCCGGGGCGACGTCCGCCGATTTCCCGGCGCGCGTCATGTCGATTGTCGCGGCAAGCGCTTTCGCGTAGGCCTTGCTCGTCAGCCACTCGACCGGAACGTCGTGGTGGTCCGGGTCGCCGAGATGCAGGGAACGGTCCGCGTAGGCAAGGCGCATCGCTTCGGTCAACAGGTGGATCGAGTCGGCGCTCGCGACGCCGAAACCCGCGACGTCGAAATTCTCGAGGACGTTCAGCATCTGGATCACATGCACGCCGCCCGAGCTCGGCGGCGGCATGGCGACGATGTCGTAGCCGCGATAGCTGCCGCGCACGGCCTCCCTTTCCGCGGCCTCGTAAGCCGCCAGCGACCCGGCGTCGATCAGCCCGCCGCCACGTTCCATTTCTGCAACGATTTGCCGCGCGATCTCGCCGGTATAGAACGCGTCGGCGCCCTGTGCCGCGATCAGCTCGAGCGACCCGGCGAGATCGGACTGGACCAGCACCTCGCCGGGCTCGTACGAGGACCCGTCCCGTTTGTAGAAATAGCCGCACAGCGCCTCGTTGCGGCAGTAGCGGGCCCGGTTCACCGACAGAATCTCCGCCATGTCGTAGCTGACGCGGATACCGTCGCGCGCCTGGCGGATCGCAGGCTCGACCACCTGCTCCCACGACAGCCGGCCGTACTTGCGGTGTGCCCGCCAGAATCCGGCGACGGTCCCGGGAACGCCCGAAGCCAGGTGGCCGAACATGGCTTTTTGCCGATCGACTTCGCCGTTCTCGTCGAGGTACATGTCGCGCGTGGCGCGGACCGGGGCGGTCTCGCGAAAATCGATGGCGACGGCCCTGCCCGTCGCGGCGTCGTGCATCAGCATGAAACCGCCGCCGCCGATGTTGCCCGCACGCGGCAGGGTGACGGCAAGGGAGAATCCGACCGCAACGGCCGCATCGACGGCATTGCCGCCCGCAGCGAGAATCTCGGCGCCCACGGCCGCGGACCAGCGATTCTGGGCGGCGACCATGCCGTCCGGCGAACGCTCGGGGTGTGCGAGGTTCTGGTAGCGGTAGACGGGCGTTGCGGCGGGTTGCGGCGCAGGCGACGGCGGCGGCCGCTGCGCGCCCGCACAGGCGGCGAACAGCAGTGTCAGTACAACGGTCAGCGCCTGCCTCATCGGCGCTATCCTACGGCAGAACGCTGCGAAACACGAAGAAGAACAGGATCGCGAGAACGGCGCCGGCCGGGATCGTGACCACCCACGAGACGAGAATCCTGCCGACGACGCGCAGATCGACGGCCTCGATGCCGCGCGCCATACCGACGCCGAGTACGGCACCGACGAGCGTATGCGTCGTCGACACCGGCATACCCGTCCCCGATGCAACGACGATGGTGGTCGCCGCGGCCAGTTCCGCGGCGAAGCCGCGGCTCGGCGTCAGCCGGGTGATCTTCCTGCCGACCGTCGCGATGACGTGCCGGCCGAAGGTGGCGAGGCCGATCACGATACCGCCGCCGCCGAGCATCAGCACCCAGATCGGCAGCGCGGACTGTGCCGCGATCGCCCCGGTCGTCGCGACGCCGATGACGGCCGCCAGCGGACCGATGGCATTGGCGACGTCGTTCGAACCGTGTGCGAACGCCATACCGCAGGCGGTTACGACCATGAGAATGCCGAACACGCGCTCGACCGTGTGGAAGCGCCGGTCCTTCTCCGCCCCGGGATCGGGCTCGATCCTGCCGATGAAGAACGAGCCGACCAGAGCGATGCCGGCCGCTATCGCGATCGCAAGAAGATAGCTGTCGCGAAGGCTTATCGTGAGGCCGACGTGTTTCAGGCCTTTGAGAATCGTGACGAGCGTGATCGTGAACGCCGCGAGAAAGATGTAAACGGGCACGTAGCGCCGGGCGCGTGCCAGCGGGTCCTCGTGGCTCAGGATCAGCTTCTGTACGCTGCGATAGATCGCGTAGGCGATGACTCCCGCCGTTACCGGCGAGACGACCCAGCTGATGACGATCGTGCCGACCTTGTCCCACTGGACCGCGTCCACGCCGATGCCGACGGCTGCAAAGCCGACGATCGCACCCACGATCGAGTGTGTGGTGGAAACCGGCCAGCCCTTCTTCGAAGCGACCAGCAGCCAGACGCCGGCCGCGAGCAGTGCGGCCAGCATGCCGTGCACCAGCAATTCGGGCGTACCGGACAGCAGGTCGGTATCGACGATGCCCTTGCGAATCGTCGCCGTCACTTCGCCGCCGGCCAGCACGGCGCCCGTGAACTCGAAGATCGCGGCGACGAGGATCGCCTGCCTGATCGTCAGCGCCTTCGAGCCGACGGACGTCGCCATCGCATTCGCAACGTCGTTCGCGCCGATACCCCAGGCCATGAACAAACCGAATGCCGCGGCCAGGCCGACGTAAACGTACTGTGCTTCCATAAAATCGCGCAATCCTAACATGCAGACCGGCGCATTTGGCGCTTGACGGGCGCGGCCCGCCAGGCGATCGCGGCGCTTATTCGGCGCCCAGTTCGCTGAGGCGGTCCTGCACCGGTTTCGCGCCCCCGAGCGCCAGCATGATCACGAGATCGCCGGCCTGCGCCCACGCCAGGGCGTCCTCGAGCGACTCGAGTTCTTCCTCGTGATGCCGTATCTGCTCGTCGCCGGCCCCCGACTCGAGCAGCTCGTCGCGGATCAGGCGGAACACGTCGCCGTGCCCGCGCCCGCGGTGGTATTTCGGCAGCTCGGAGACGATCACGCGATCGAGCCCGATCGCCCAGGCGTCGCGCGCCAGCTCGCGGATCAGGTCGTCGGGACGATCGCCGGCCTGGCCGAAGCACAGCGCACGGCGTCGGGCGGGAATCCCCCGCGCCATGCCGAACAGCGCGGACATGGCCGCGGGGTTGTGGGCGAAGTCGACCAGGACCTCGATACCGTCGAGCGAATACAGGTTGCAGCGGCCCGGGTTCTCGTCCTGTTGCATCGTGCGGAGCCCGCTCGCGATGTGCTCGATCGATACTCCGAGGCAGGACGTCAGCGCAGCGGCGCCGAGTGCGTTGGCGATGTTGTGGCGCGCGGCGCCGCCGAGCGCGATCGGGATCTCATCGGCGAGACAGATCGTCTTGCAACCCTGCGCATCGATCCTGACGAGTTCCCCGCCGTCGAGCACGAACGCGGCCCCGCCCGATTCGACGTGCCGGCGCACGATATCGTTGCCTGCGTCGAGGCTGAACCACATGAGTCTGCCGTCGTAGCCGTCAGCCCTGCGTACGAGGCGCTCGTCCCCGGCATTGAGCACGAGCGTGCCCGATTCCCGGACAGCGTGGCTGACGACCCACTTGATGTCCAGCAACTCGTCGAGATTGCGCGAGCCGAAGTCGCCGAGATGATCCTCGCTGATGTTGGTGATTAGCGCCGCGTCCGCGCGCTCGACGCCGAGGCCGCGGCGCAACAGACCGCCGCGGGCCGTCTCGAGTACGGCGACGTCGACGTCCTTCTCCCGCAGCACGGCGCGGGCGCCGCCGGGGCCGGACCAGTCGTCGCGATCGATAATCCGGTCGTTGACCGCGATCCAGTCCGTGGAACTGACGCCGACGTTGCGCCCTGCCTCGCGCAGGATGTGCTTCGCGAGGCGCACCGACGTCGTCTTGCCGTTGGTGCCCGTGACGATGCCGACGGGCACGTCGTGGAAACCGTCCCAGTCGAACGTGTCGGGAATCCCGCCTACCGCCCAGGTCCCGGAGCCTCTGCCGAGGCCGACGGACACCTCGTCGTCGTCCCACAGCAGCGTCTTGCCGTGCGCAAAAGCCTCGTCGATCAGCCACATGAGCTCGACGTTCGCCTCCTCGTCCGCCGACTTGCCGAGCGCCTCGCGTGCCTGGTCGAAGTCCGGCTCGTCGCCCGATGAACCCAGCTCGAACGCGCTTGCCGCCCAGGCCCATTCATTGATCTCCGACGCCGCGTACAACTGGTCGACCGGTGCGGAGAAGGCGAGACTGACGCCGCCCTCGAGCTTGCGGTACGCAAACTCCGACGACGGCCAGTCGAGCGCCTCGAGCATGCGTGCGACGTTATCCGCCCAGACCGGGACCAGCCGGTCGACCTCGTCGGGCGTACACGCAACGTCGAGTATCGAGCCGGCATGCTCGAAGACGACATTCGGACCCGTGAGTCTGCGAGCGTCGATGAATTCCATGTGTCAGGGCCTCAGTCCCCTTCCTCGCGCGCGATGCGCACGCCGCGCTCGTCGCTGATGATCTCGACGTCGCCGTCCAGGTCGAAGCCGGCGAACCGGGGAAGCTCGATCGTCGTCACCGGGCTCTTGCCGCCGCTCTCGGCCCTGCTCCCCGAGTTGAAGTAGATGATCTGCTTCCACGTGCGCTTGACGTTGTCGCCGAGCACCAGGATCAGGTCGCCGGCGTCCGCCATTTCCAGCGCACGCGCGTTGGCTTCCTGCTCGTCCGGTACGACCTCGATCCGGTCCGCCGAAACGCCGAGTTCCAGCAGTCTGTTCCTGAGCATGACGGCGACCTCGTCTTCGCCGCGACCGCGGCGGTTGTCGTCGCAACGACAGACGAAATAGTCGAAATGCCCCGACGCGATCCCGGCGATATCGCGAATGTCCTCGTCCCGGCGGTCGCCCGGGGCCGCAAGCACGACGATTCGCCGGCCGTCGACATCGAAGCGGTCGACGAGCTCGCACATCGCCTTGACCGCAGCCGGGTTGTGGGCGTAGTCGAGAATGACGCGGCACGGGTGCTCG
>JAKSCZ010000166.1 GCA_022360335.1 Pseudomonadota bacterium | reverse complement strand
GAAGGTCATCGCGCTGACGCGCGCCGACGGCGGCGAATCGGCCGTCGCCATCCTCGTCAACGCGCACGACCATCCCGCTCACATGCGCCTGTCGCTGTCTGCCCCGCCACGGGACTGGGACGTGGCCTTTTGCAGCAGCACGGCGGACGTCGAGTTCGAGGACGGGCAAACGGTATTGATGCCCGATCGTTCGATCGCCCTGCTGATACAGGCGTAGGAGGGCTCAGGCCCGAACGAACGATACCAGCGTAGGAGGGCCTTCAGGCCCGAACGGATTCGCGGCTGAAGCCGCTCCTACGGCACGGGAGCGCCGTTGCGTGCCTCGAGCAGGCGATACCAGTCTTCGCGCGAGTACTCGACGTCGAGTGCCCGGGTCGCGGCCGCGATTCGCGCCGGCGTCGTCGAGCCGACGATCGGCGAGATGCCCGCCGGGTGTCGCAGCAACCAGGCCAGGGCGATCTGCCAGTCGTCCACGCCGTACTCGCCGGCCTGCCGCCGTGCCTCCTTGCGTACGCGCGCGGCCTGCTCCGGAGTGAACGTATTGCCCCAGGCCTCGTAGGCTATGCCGGCGATCGGGCACCATGCCTGCGGCGTGATGAGCTCGGCCTGGCACTGGTCGAGCACGCCATTGTGCAACGCATCGATGTTGTGCAGGTTGATCTCGACCTGGTTGGCCTGCAGGCGTCGCGACGACGCCGACTGCAGCGCCGTCAGTGTTGACGGCAGGAAATTGCTCACCCCGAACTCGGCGACTTTACCGGCCGAGTGCAGTTCGTCGAAAGCAGCCGCCGTCTCCTCGATGGACATCAGATAGTCCGGTCTGTGCAGCAGCAGTACGTCGAGCTGCTCGATGCCGAGACGCCGCAGCGCGTTCTCCGCCGACTCGATGACCCACGATGCGGAGAAGTCGTAGCGGTGGATGTCATCGAGCCGTATGCCGCACTTGCTCTGGATAATCAGCCCGTCACGCAGCCCGGGCGACTCGGCCAGCAATTCGCCGAACACCTCTTCACAGGCACCGGCACCGTAGACATCGGCGTGATCGAACAGGGTGTAGCCGTTCTCGATTGCCGCTCGGACTGCCGTCTTACCCTTGTTCCTGTCCGCGGCCGAGCCGTCGCCGGCAATGCGCATACATCCGTAGGCAAGGCGCGAGCAGCGCAGCTCGCTTTGACCGAACCGGGTTGTTTCCACGGGGTTCTCCTATACGCCCAATGGCAGAGCGGTCGAGTATTTTACGCGCCGCAGCACGAACGTCGAGCTCGCCGACTGCACGGCTGCGTGCCGCAGTATTTCAGCGTTCAGGAATTCGTTGTAGCTTTCCATGTCTTTCGCCACGACCTGCAGGAGATAGTCGCGGTCGCCCGATACCGAAAAGCACTCCATGACCTCCGGAAGCAGCGAGACGTGGCGCTCGAAGCTCCTGCGGTTCTCGTCGCTGTGCTCCTTCATCGCCACCAGCAGCAGCACTTCGATCGTGAAGCCCGCCTTTTTCGGGTTCAGCAGCGCGACGCGGCGCTCGATCAGCCCCGCGTTCTCGAAGTCCCGTATTCGGCGCCAGCACGAGGCGCGCGACATGCCGACGGTCTCGGCAAGTTCGCTCCGGTTGCGGGTCGCGTCCTTCTGCAGTTCGGTGAGCAGGCGGCGATCGGTGCGCGTCAGGTTCATTTGAAATATTTGTATAGTTATAGTTGGTATTGTGTAAATACTGTTTCATATTCTTGCGTATTTTAGCACTTTCCGGGCACAGTTTTGCGGTATTTCGCGCATAATGCCGACAGAGTTTGCATAACACCGATACGCGGAGGATGCGGCAATGGCAGATCTCTTCGACAACCCCATGGGGCTCGACGGTTTCGAATTCGTCGAATTTGCGGCGCCCGAAAAGGGCCTGCTCGAAAACGCTTTTTCCTCGCTCGGCTTCACGGAAGTCGCACGTCACCGGTCGAAAGACGTGATCCTGTGGCGCCAGGGCGACATCAACTTCGTCGTCAACTACGAGCCGAAGAGCCGCGCCTGGTACTTTGCGCGCGAGCACGGCCCCTGCGCCTGCGGTATGGCGTTTCGCGTGCGCGACGCGCATCACGCCTACGAGCGGGCGCTCGATCGGGGCGCGGAACCGGTCGAGATCCCGACCGGCCCGATGGAGCTGCGACTGCCGGCGATCAAGGGCATCGGCGGCGCGACCGTGTACCTGATCGACCGCTACGAAGACGGCTCGTCGATCTACGACATCGACTTCGTGTTCGTCGACGGCGTGGACCGTCATCCGGAAGGCTGCGGTTTCACCGTTATCGACCACCTGACCCACAACGTCTACAAGGGCCGTATGGAATACTGGGCCGGATACTACGAGGGCCTTTTCAACTTCCGCGAGATTCGCTATTTCGACATCAAGGGCAAACACACGGGCCTGTTGTCGAAGGCGATGACCGCGCCGGACGGCAAGATCCGCATCCCGCTCAACGAAGAAGCCTCGCAGGGTACGGGCCAGATCGAGGAATACCTGATGGACTTCAACGGCGAGGGCATCCAGCACATCGCGTTCGCCTGCGACGACCTGTACGCCTGCTGGGACGCACTGCAGGAGAGAGGCATCGAATTCATGACGGTGCCGCCGGCTGCCTACTACGAGATGCTCGAGGAGCGCCTGCCCGGTCACGGCGAACCCGTCGGCGAAATGCAGTCGCGCGGCATCCTGCTGGACGGTACGACCGAGGGCGGCGAGCCGCGACTGTTGCTGCAGATCTTCTCGGCCAACATGGTCGGACCGACCTTCTTCGAATTCATCCAGCGAAAGGAGGACGAGGGTTTCGGGGAAGGCAACTTCAAGGCCTTGTTCGAGTCGATCGAGCGCGACCAGGTCGCGCGCGGCGTCGTCGGCGCCTAGACTCAAGGAACGGCTATGGAGCTCAAACGCATTCATCACGTCGCCTATCGTTGCAGGGACGCGAAGGAAACGGTCGACTTCTACCAGCGTGTACTGAACATGGAGTTCACGGTCGCCTTCGCCGAAGATCGCGTACCGTCGACGAAAGAACCCGATCCCTACATGCACGTGTTCCTCGACTGCGGCATGGGCAACGTGCTCGCGTTCTTCGAATTGCCGACGCAAGCCGAGATGGACCGGGACCGCAATACGCCCGAGTGGGTGCAGCACATAGCATTCGAGGTCGAGGACTACGACGCGCTGCTCGCCGCCAAAGCGCGCGTCGAGGCGGAAGGGCTCGAGGTGATCGGACCGACCAACCACGGTATCTTCCAGTCGATCTACTTCTTCGATCCGAACGGCCACCGGCTCGAACTCGTGGCCAACACGCACACACAGGAACAGGTCGACGAACTCAAGCGGG
>JAKSCZ010000176.1 GCA_022360335.1 Pseudomonadota bacterium | reverse complement strand
TCGACAACGCCGGCGCCTACGACGACGCGACCGGCGTCAACGCGACGTTCAATTCCGAGACGACGGGAGAATTCACGATCGGCGTGCTCGTCACCGACGGCGACGGCGGGACCGATTCGGCAAGCACGACGGTTACGGTCGACAACGTCGCACCGACGGCGGACGCCGGCGGACCCTACAGCGGCGATCAGGGAGCGGACATCGCGCTCGACGCCTCCGCATCGAGCGACCCGGGCAACAACATCGTCAGCTACGAGTGGGACCTCGACAACGACGGCGCCTACGACGACGCGACCGGCGTCAACGCGACGTTCAACTCACTGGCGGTCGGCAGCTTTACGATCGGATTGCAGGTCACCGACGGCGACGGCGCCACCGGGACGGCGACGACGACGGTCACGGTGAACAACGTGGCGCCGACGGCCGACGCCGGCGGTCCGTACAGCGGCGACGAGGGGACCGACATCCAGCTCGATGCATCCGCATCGACCGACCCGGGTAACAATATCGTATCCTGGGAGTGGGATTTCGATCTCGACAGCAATTACGGGAATGCCAGCGGCGAGTTCCCGACCTTCAATTCGAGCCTGCCGGGCGTCTTCACGATCGAGGTCCTCGTTACCGACGGCGACGGCGGCACCGACACGGCACAGGCGCAGATTACGGACAACGACGTCGCTCCGGCGGCGCCGACGGGACTCGCGGCCACGGGCAACGACGGCGAGGTGTCTCTCGATTGGAACGAGAGCGCCGAGGCCGATCTCGCGGGTTACCGCGTGTATCGTTCCACGACGTCCGGCAGCGGCTACACCGAGGTGTCGGGTCCGGGCCCGGTAAACCCGAGCAGCTACACCGACACGAGCGTCGTGAACGCTACGACGTACTACTACGTCGTAACGGCCGTTGACGACGATACCGACGGCACGACGGAACTCGAATCCGCGAATTCCGCCGAGGTCATGGTGACGCCGAACGGCGCCGTCCACGCCTACTGGACGATGGAGGAAGGCGCCCCCAGCCTCACCACGGCCGACACGGTGGGCAGCAGCGACGGCACGTTGAACGGGCCGGCCTGGGCGACCGGCGCCTCCGGCTCGGGCCTCGACTTCGACGGCGTCGACGACTACGTCGACATCGACAACACGGGCGAGCTCAACATCAACGGCACGGCGATTACGCTCATGGCGTGGATCTATCCGCACGACGGCGACGTCAGCGGCGGCGCGCGCATCATTTCCAAGCGCAACACGGCGGGCGGTAACGACGTCTATGCGATGATCCCCGCCGATTCCCGCATGTGGTTCCGCCTCGACGGCGTCGATCTCGTGTCGGCGTCGATCGTCAGGCTGAACGAGTGGCAACACGTCGCGATGGTGTACGACGGCACGGACAAGCGCATCTACGTCAACGGCGTACTCGACGAGGCGACTCCCCAGGCGAAGACCGACGCGATCGACAGTTCGACCCGGGCCGTGCAGCTCGGCTGGCGGCAGAACCAGGATCGCCACTTCGACGGCGTCATGGACGAGGTTCAGATACTGAACCGCGCACTGACTCCGACTGAGGTGTCGACCGCGGCTTCGATCGTGCCGCCGGGGCCGGCGACGGGTCTCAAGCTGACCGACATAACGGCAACTGCCGGGGTCGACGACATGCCGGACGGCGGTCACGGCGTCATGTTCGCCGACGTCAACGGCGACACCCTGCCCGACCTGTACGTGACGAACAACTTCGAGGACGCGCTCGACAACCCGCGCCCGGATCATTTCTACCGCAATACGAACGGTTCGGTGTTCTCCGAGGAAGGCACGACGGCCGGCATCGACGACGTCGACGGCGGCAGCCACGGGGCGGTCTGGGCCGACCTCGACAACGACGGCGACTACGACCTGGTCAACGGCACGACGTGGGACGGGGCGAACCCGAGCCGCGGTAATCCGGACCCGGACAACGTGTACGAGAACACGGGCCTGAACAGCGCTTCGTTCACCGACGTCACCGATTCGATCATCGCGACGACCCTGATCGAAACACGCGGAATCACGGCGACCGACTGGGACGACGACGGCGATCTCGACATTTTCGCGGTGTCGGGCAGCCAGACGCCGGGCGTCAACGAGGCTTTCGCGAACAACCTGATCGGCGGGACCGCGTTCTCGTTCAGCGCCCACGTGGGCGGCACCCTGAGCACGGCCATCGGCATGCAGGGCGTTACCGACAGCGATTTCGATGGCGACGGAGACGTCGACCTATTCGCCGCGAATCGCGGCGGAGACTTCGCGATTCTCGTCAATGACGGCACCGGTACGTTTAGCCAGCTTACACCGGTCGCCGCAGGCATCGACGCCGCCGACGCCGACGAAGCGGGTGACGGCATTACGACGGCCGACATCGATAACGACGGCGATCTCGACCTGCTGCTGGTTTCCGACGGCACGGGCATCCTGTACGAGCGCGCAGCCGGCTCGTACACGCGCCTGGCGCAGTTCGACAGTATCGAGGGCTACATGGGCGGATTCGCCGATCTCGACAACGACGGCGATCTCGATCTCGTGTTCGCCGGCGACGAGCGGACGTTCATCAACGACGGCAGCGGCTCGTTCAGCCGGGGCCAGTCGGTGCCCGTACCCGAGATCCTCGATCCGCGCGCCGTCGCATTCGCCGACATCGACAACGACGGCGACCTCGACCTGGCCATCGCGGCCAAGCGGTCGAGGAACTGGCTCGTCCGGAACGACTACGACGGAGGCAACAACTGGCTGAAGGTTCAGCTGGTCTCGCCTGACGACCAGGCGGGTGCTTTCGGCGCGAAGGTCATGGTGTACGCGGCCGGCGACGTCGGCGGGACCCTGCTCGGCATGCGGGAAGCCAAGGGCAACTACGGCTACCTCGCGCAGGACGAACCGGTATTGCACTTCGGCCTGGGCGCCACGACGTCGGTCGACGTGCGGGTCCGGTTCCTCGACGGTACGGTGGCCGATTCGCTCGCTGTCGCGGCGAACGCGGTCCTCCTCATCGACGCCAGCCCCCCCTGAGTCGCGATTGACCGGTTCGAACGCGGGCGTCGCAGGAATGGTTAAGACTATTCCGGCGACGCCTCGCGTTTGCGGGTCCGGAACGCGCTGGCGAGCAGGACCGTACCGCCGACGAGGCCGCAGAGGTAGCGCATCGCGATGACCAGCAGGCCCATCGCGAGGCCTTCTTCCTTGGTGTGACCGATCTGGACGAAGAAAAACACGAACGCGCTGTCCCTGACGCCGGCGCCGTTGATCGAAACGGGCAGCACCTCGGTCAGGAAGATCAGCGGGATGATCACGATCAGCTGGGTCATCGATATGTCGATCGACAACGCGCGCGTATACAGGAAGTTGTTGAAGACGATCAGGAACTGGAAGGTAAAGGCGATAGCGACGATGGCCAGGAAAGCGCCGGGCTTGCTGCGGTAGGCCCGGAACGAGGCGAGCAGCGCGCCGAGATACCGGGCCGCGACGAATCGCGACCCGGACAGCGTGCGCACTACGCCCTGTGCCGTCATCGCGAAGAAGGACGCGATGCCGGCGAGATAGAGTGCGAACAGCGCGGCATCGTATCGCGTTCCCGCGAGGGCGAGGTAGCCGAACAGCGAGATGCTCAGAAGGGCGCCGAGCCCCGAGAGACGGTCGAACAGTACCGAGGAGGTGACTTTGCCGACCTGTTTGCCGGCGGAGGAGAGATTGTAGACGCGATAGACGTCGCCGCCTATACCGGACGGCAGGAACAGGCTGATAAAGTTGCCGATGTAATACGACTGCAGCAGCATCGGGTATCTCGAGCGTACACCGTCGGCAGCCAGGATGATCTTCCACTTGAGCGAGCTCAGAAAGATCATCAGCATGGAAATGAAGAACGCCGCGACGCAGTAGGCGAGCTTGGTTTCCCTGAGCCGCTGGACGGTGGCGCCCAGGTCGACGATCGACAGCAGGTAAAGCAACAGCGAAACGGAAACCGCTATTTTTGCGAACAGGATCAGTCTCTTCTTCATACAGGTGCGGGCTCGACTTGGTGATTGACCTTTGGCCGGAAATGTATCATGTGTTTCGATGGACAAACCTCATAAAACCGTCATGCCGGCCGGTTTCGTGAGGTCCGCATGAAGATAGCGATCGTTTCGCCGAAGCTGTACCCGGTGCTCGCGGGGTCCTCCGCGGAGTCGTTCGGCGGTGCCGAGGTCGCGCTGGCGCAGATTGCCCGGGAGCTTGTCCGCACGGGACGATTCGATGTGCACGCCGTCGTCGGCGACTACGGGCAGGCACGGACGGCCCGGGTCGACGGAGTCGCGATCCACCGCGGGATGCTGGCCGGCGCCGGGGCGGTCCGCAACGGCTGCAGACTGTTCCGGGCGATCGCCGACGTCGATGCCGATGTCTAC
>JAKSCZ010000187.1 GCA_022360335.1 Pseudomonadota bacterium | reverse complement strand
TCGACCGTCGTTCCGGTCGTGATGACGTCGTCGACGATCAGCACGTGACGATACGGCAGCCGGCCTCGCACGACGAAGGCCGCCCGCAGGTTCCTGGCGCGCTCGCGCGAGGTGAGACCCGACTGGGACGGCGTCGCGCGCCGTCTGCCGACCGTGTCGATCAGCGGGACTTCGAGGAACCTCGCCACGGGCCGCCCGATCTCGCGTGCCTGGTTGAAACCGCGCCACCATTGCCGGCGCCAGTGCAACGGCACGGGCAGCACGGCGTCGACGTCGCCGGGAACGTCCTCGCACGCCGCACGCACGATCTCCGCGAACGCCGCGGCATAGTACAGCCGGCGCCGAAACTTGTACGCCTTGATCGCCGCATCGATCGGGAACTCGTAAGCGAGCGGTGTGACGACCCGCTCGAGCGGCGACGACGCCGGCGATACCGGCGATTCGATTCTCGAAAGCTCCGCGCTGCACCCCGTGCAGATCGACCGTTCCGGCGGTACCGTCCGCTCGCCGCAGAAGGCGCAGCGCAACGGCATCAGCGCATTTTCGATGTGCCGCAGATACACGCCGCCATTGTTCGGCCGGGCGTCCCCGGGGACAAGCCGAGTATCCCGGCGGATCCCGCAAAAAGCGTGCTAGGGTTCGCCCATGCTGCGCACGCGGGACATACGCCGCCGTTTCGATCGGGCCGCGCGTGAATTCGACGGTGCGGACTTCGTGCACGCGGCCACGCGCGAGGGCATCGTCTCGCGCCTCGCGCCGGTTCTCGTCGAGGTCGCTTCGATTCTCGACCTCGGTTCGGCGACCGGCGCCATGGGCAGGCTCCTCGGGAAACGCTTCCGGCGCGCGCGCACCGTATCGCTCGACCTGAGCCACGCGATGCTCACGCGGGCGCGGCGGCAGAAACCCTGGCTGGCGAAGGCCGCGTTCGTCCAGGCGCGGGCCGACCGCCTGCCGTTCGCCGACGCGTCCTTCGATCTGGTCGTGGCCAACCAGCTGCTCCCCTGGATTCCGGAGCCCGAGACGCTGTTCGGGGACGTCGCACGCGTATTGAGGAAGGGGGGCTGTTTCGCGTTCGCGACGCTCGGCCCGGACAGCCTGCAGGAATTGCGCAGAGCGTGGGCGGCGGCCGATGCGTCGTTCGGGGATGTCGGTGCGTCGTTCGGGGCTGAAGCCCCTCCTACGGGCTCCCCTCCTACGGGTTCTCCTCCCGTTGCACACGTGCATTCGTTCGCCGACATGCACGATATCGGGGACGGGCTGGTGCGGGCGGGCCTGCGCGACCCCGTCCTCGACGTCGACCGGCTGAGCTTGCGGTACGCATCGGCGGGCAGCCTGTTCGACGACCTGACGCGCGCGGGCGCGCGCAACGCGCTGGCCGGCAGGTCGTGCGCCCTGACGGGCAGGGCCCGGTTTCGCGCCATGGTCGACGCGCTCGAAAACGCGACTGCCGGACGCGGATTGTCGCTCGAACTCGAGCTCGTATACGGTCACTGCTGGGGGGGCGGTCCGGCGCACGATCCGGGCGTCGTCCGCATCGCTGCAAACCGGATTCCATTGCGCAGGTAACTGTCTGTTAAATAAAGATTAATTTCCACGCTCCACGCATCGGCAGGATTGCATGGACGACGCGATTTAAGTACACTGCGCGGGCTTTTTTGCCAGCTTGGATGGCAAACCGGCCAATCGACGAATAGCCGGATGGGCCCGGCCGTTCCCGGGCTCGTCCGGGCCAGCGCACACTGGCAATCCCAGTATTCGTCACATCCGGAAAATGTGATCATTGCGATCGCCCAGGCGGTCGCAAGGTGGACGACTAATGACACGCAAATCGTTTCTGAGCCTGCTTGGCTTGTTTCCGGCGAGCACGGCGACCGCCGATTGGGCGCTCAATATGCCCCGGGGCGTAACCGAACTCTCGAAAGAGACTTACGACCTGCACATGATGGTTTTCTGGTGGTGCGTCGCCATCGGCATCGTCGTTTTCGGCGTCATGATCATCTCGATTTTCAAGCACCGCAAGTCGAAGGGCGCCGAACCGGCCTCGTTCTCGCACAGCACGACGGCCGAGGTCATCTGGACCGCGATCCCCGTCGTGATCCTGCTGCTCATGGCCGTACCCGCCGCCGAAACCATGATCAAGGCCGAGGATTCGCGCGATCCCGACGTGTCGATCGTCGTGACGGCCTATCAGTGGAAATGGCACTACAGGTACCAGGACGAGGGCGTCGAGTTCTTCTCGAGTCTTGCACGATCGAGCGTCGACGCGCGCCGGCCCGGCGCCGGCGTCGACGTGTACAGCGTCGACAACTACCTGCTCGAGGTCGATAACCCGGTCGTCGTGCCCAGGGGTTCGAAAGTCCGCCTGCTGCTGACGTCGAACGACGTCATCCACTCGTGGTGGGTACCCGAACTCGCGATCAAGAAAGACGCCATCCCCGGCATCGTCAACGAAACCTGGTTCCGGGCCGAGGAAACCGGCACCTATCGCGGCCAGTGCGCCGAGCTCTGCGGCAAGGACCATGGCTACATGCCGGTCGTCGTCGAAGTCGTCGAGCAGGATGCCTACCGGGCCTGGATCGACGCCCGCAAGGACGGCGACGCGACGCTCGCCAGCGCCCAGTAACGTATTCGGA
>JAKSCZ010000454.1 GCA_022360335.1 Pseudomonadota bacterium | reverse complement strand
GGCCGGGTTCTCGAACTGCTTCGTAGTGAACCAGCCGTGCTCCGCGGCGAGTTCCTCGGCTTTCTTCATCATGCCGGTGCCTTTCTCGGCCGCCGGCGTCAGCACGACTTTCGCGCCCAGGAACCGCAGCAGCTTCCGGCGCTCGACGCTGAAGCTCTCCGCCATCGTCACGACCAGCGGATAGCCCTTCTGCGCACAGACCATTGCGAGACCGATGCCTGTGTTGCCGCTCGTTGCCTCGACGACTGTCTGTCCGGGCTTCAGCGCGCCGCTTCTCTCTGCGTCCTCGATCATGGCCAGCGCCATGCGATCTTTCACCGAACCCATCGGATTGAAGGCCTCGATCTTGACCCAGACGTTGACGCCCTCGGGGCCGAGCTTGTTGAGTCTGACCAGCGGCGTGTTGCCGACGGTATCCAGGATGCTGTTGTATTTCATTGTCGTATTCCTTCTGGCTCTTGTGTCACGCAGCATGTTCGGCCGACAGTTGCTCCGGCTCGCGGAGATCCATCGGGCGGCCGATACTCAGGTTCTCGCGGAAGTCTGCGTTCAGTACCGTCCACGTGCGGTCGGTCTCTACCCCAAGACCGTCGAGCAGCTTGGCGAAGAACGCGCGGCCGGCAGCGAGCGCTGCGATGTCGAAGACTTCGGCGTCCGTCAGGTCGTGGCGATACTTCAGCCGCTCGACCAGACCGTAAGTCACCTTCGTCGCATCCTTCGCGATCTGGCGCGCGAACTGAACGATGGCCACATCGACATCCGGCAGCACGTCGGCTTCGCGACCGTTCGCAATCGCAACGACCGCGTCTTCGCCGATGAAGCTCGCGAGCTCCTTGCCATGGACCAATGCACAGCCGCCGTTCTTGAGCGCGTAGGCGGCCACGAATGTCACCAACTCGAAGCGACGGTCATCTGTGGGGCGCCGGAGTTCCGCCAGCAGCCGCCCCCAGCGCGCCAGCGCCTCGGGCCGATGGCTGAAGGCTTTGGCGTAGTTCGGCACGTAGCCCCAGTAGTCCTCCTGGCGTTCGTACATGTCGCGCACATCGCCCGAGGCGTCGGCCGGGCGTATCGTCCGGATGAAGGTCACGATGCTCTCCTTACATGGCTCGTCAGGTAGCCGGTCAGGTGATCAACGATGTCGCGGGCATCGTCTTCGATGCCGAAGATGAAACTGGATTTGCGGCGTCGCATCAGCGGCAGGCCGAGAACGTACAGTCCTGCGCTGTCGACGATTCCGCCGTCGTGACGCAGTTGGCCCTTGCGATCGAACACATCGACGTCGACCCAGCTGTAATCGGGCCGGAAACCCGTCGCCCAGATCACGCTGTTCACGCTCTCGAGGTCGAGGTTCAGCATGGGGTCGTCATCGACGCGCGTCGGCGCGAACGTTTCTGCCGCCGGCGCGCCGTCTCTGTCCGCCGTTTCGTCGATGAGCTTCAGGAGGCGCTGCATTTTGAGGTCTGCCAGCGCACAGACGTTGCCCAGGGATCCCGAGAACTGCGCCTGACCGTTCCGGACACACATGAAGCGGCCGGCGATCCCGGCGCCCCGGTCTTTCAGGTAGTTCAGGTCGAGGATCGGCTGGTCGGACGATCCGACCAGCTGCGGCGACGGCAACCTCCGGCCGCGCACGATGTCCTCGACGTCGGTGTAGCATTGATCGTGGATGCCGCACTGCGTCATCCAGTAGAAGATGTCTTTGCCACGGTAGCGCCGCGGCATGCGCACGTGCTCGCCTGCCGCAAGGCTTACGTCGCGGCCGGATTTCAACAGCTCGTCGGCGAGCTGCAAGCCGGTGGCCGATGCGCCGACGACCAGCACGCCGCCCTCGGGCACGCTCTCGGGGGAACGGTAGTCGAACGGCGTCAGCTGGGTGATCGTCGCGGGCAGTTCGTCGGCCGCCTTCGGCACCGACGGCGCGTTGCAGGCACCCGTGGCCAGCACGACGGCGCGCGCGGTCCAGGTGACCCGATGGGTCGTCACGCGATAGTGTTCGGCGACCTGGCGCACGGACGTGACTTCACATCCGGTGACGATCGGCGCGTTCGTGTTCGCCGCATAGTCGTCGAGGAACTGGATCAACTCGCCGACCGACATGTAGCCGTCCGGATCGTTGCCGTCATAGGCACAGCCGGGCAGGCGCGTCTGCCAGTTGGGCGTCAGCAGTCTCAGCGAGTCCCAACGCTCCTTGCGCCAGGAGTTTGCGACCTCACCGCGCTCCAGCACGACGTGCTCGACGCCGCGAGTGCTCAGCAGTCGGCTCATCGCAAGGCCCGCATGGCCGGCACCGATGACGACGACGTCAATGGCACCGGCCGTGCGGCGGGGGATGTGGCTCAAGCGGCTCACTGGTTGATCCGAACGGCGACGTTGGTCGGGTTCGTGACGATGTCGAATACGGCCGAACGCTTCTGCGACTGGGCGACGACGGCAGCGATGTCCTCCTCGGAAGCATCCGCATCGATCGTGTAGTTCACCGTGATGCCGTTGAAGCCGTTGCGGACGTCTGCGTCGATGCCGAGGATACCGTAGAGGTCCATGTCGGCTTCGAGCGTTGCTTTCACCGAGCGCAGCCCGATGCCGCGGTTCGCGGCGACCGAGGCGATGCCCGCCGTCAGGCAGCCGGCCAGGCCGACGAGAACGTACTCGACCGGCGTCGGGCCGTTGTCCTCAGCCGCGAAGATCTCGGGGTGATCCGAGTCGATACGGAACTCACGCACGTGGCGCTGTTCTTCACCGAGGCCGAAGAAGCCCCGGATCCGGGACTCGGCGTGCGTGCCGCTCTTCCACTCGTTCTCGGCCCGCCAGATGAACTTCGCGGCGGCCGGCATTTCGGT
>JAKSCZ010000329.1 GCA_022360335.1 Pseudomonadota bacterium | reverse complement strand
CGGGTCTTTCTGACCAAGACCGGCCTCTACCCCGATATCGGCACCGGCGCGCTGATTGTGACCGCTGCCGGCGTGGCCGGAGCAGTCGTGCTCTATCTGGCCGTGCAGTGGACCGGTCATTGCCGTTTCCTGTTCGCACGGCCGGACTGGGCGATGATCGATCGCGACGGGCAGCGCAGCCTGGTGGCGGCACGCTAGAACGCCCCAGGGTGTCTGGCCCGGCGCCCGATCCGGCACGGTGCGGGCAAACCAACGGTCACCGATTGTCAAGACTTCGCGCTTAAGATGCGGACCGCCGTGTTTGTAGAACGGTGGCAGCATGCAGAATTCGCACATTCCCGATGTCGACGCGACCGCCGGTCAGGATCTGGCGATGACCGATCCGCTGACCGGGCTCGGCAACCGGCAGCGGTTTTTCACCAAGATCGACAGGCTGATGCAGGAGCGGGCCACCGATCCGGTGCCCTTTGCCGGGGCGATCGTCGATCGCGACGGCTTCAAGCCGATCAACGACCTGTTCGGGCGCAAGGCGGGCGACGATATTCTGGTGCAGGTCGCCAGGCGCCTGCGCGCGGCGATGATGGACGGCGCCGTCGTCACCCGTCTCGGCAGCGACGAATTCGGCGTTCTGTTGCCGATGGTGTTCACCGAAACGGCGGCGCGCGAGCGGGCGCAGATGCTGATCGAGGTGCTGTCGGCGCCCTACGATGTCGGCGAACGCACCGCCCGTCTGTCCGCCTCCGCCGGCGGCGCGCTCTACTATCATCGTTCCGAAGGCACCGACGACCTCTATACCAAGGCCGAGACAGCGCTCTATCACGCCAAGCGGGCCGGACGCGGCGTGGTCACGATCTATTCGCGCGAGATGGAGGAGGCCGCCAAGCGCGTCACCCGGGTCGAGCAGGCGCTGCGCCGCGCGGTTTCGGCCGGCGAGGTGGAGCCGCATTTCCAGCCCATCGTCGATCTGAAAAACCGGCGCACGGTGGGTTTTGAGTGCCTGGCGCGCTGGACCGACCGCGATCTGGGCGTGGTGTCGCCGGCCG
>JAKSCZ010000445.1 GCA_022360335.1 Pseudomonadota bacterium | reverse complement strand
GGTGAAGATCGAAGTCTATTCGGCCGGCACGCCGGCGACAAAAAACACCATCGTCGTCGGCACCGTCGGCCGACATGCACTGATCGATCGCCTGGCGGCCGACGGGAAAATCGCACTGTCCGGCGTTGCGCCGGGGCCGCGCGGCGGGATCTGGGAAAAAGTAACCCACGACGGGCGGCCGCTCGTGGTGCTCGCGGGATCCGACTACCAGGGCACGCAATACGCCGTCTACGACTACAGTCGTGACGTTTTAGGCGTCGACCCCCTGAACTACTGGACCGGTATCGAACCGGATCCGATTTCCGATCTCGACATCGGCGACTTCCGGGAGCGCGTCATCGCGCCGCCGAAAATCCCTTACCTCATCTACTTCGAGAACGACGTCGACGAGCTTGCGAACCTCAGGGAGCCGCTGCTCGAGTACGACTGGGAGACTTACACGGAACTCATCGATGCACTGGTACGCCTGCGCTACAACGGCATCGAACTGTTCGACATGCTCGGCCGGACCGAGTTCTTCACCCGCCCGGCCTATCTGGCGCTCAGGCCGGACTACGAGACGAATCTCGACCTGGTCGAGAGGATGATCGACTACGCGCACGAGAAGGGCATGCTCGTGCAGATCGATATGATGATGGGCCGGCAGTTCGGCCGGATCACCACCGAGGAATCGAACTGCTGGTCGGAACACAGGGACGCCTGGATCGGCACCTGGTCGGATTATCTTTCCCATACGCCGATCGGCAAGGCGGACATCTTCACGCTCCGCCCGCGCAACCAGTTGCTGGACTGGCCCTACGTCAGCGCCTGTGACGAAGATCGCGTAACCGTCTTCAACGAGGTGTACGCGGCATTCGGCGAGTTGCTCGACGCGCTCAAGCCCGGGGCCGTCAAAGTCTGCGTCTGCTACGACGACGGCATGGACCTGTACAACGAGGGTTTCGGTCCGCCCGAAGACTTCATCGTGGCCTGGTCGGACGACGGCTGGGGCGGCTTCCGCGTCCTGCCTGACGACACTCGCGGCTATCGGTTCGGCACCTACATGCACGCCGGCTTCTGGCTGAACCATACCGTGCACGATCCCTATCCCGAAAAGATCGACGAAATCATGTCGATGATGGTCGATCGATTCGGCGCGAACGAGTATCTGATGGTCAACGGCCAGACGTTCCGACCCTTCATGATCAACATCGAAGCCTTCAGCCGGTTCGCCCTCTCGCCGGACGAGTTCGACGGCGACGCGTTCTACCGCCAATGGCTGGGCCGCTACTTTCACGAAGACTCGCTCGACGGCGCCGTGTCGGCGCTCAAGAGCCTGCACGCGGCCCAGTTCGACAATGTCGGCTACGTGCAGAACCTCTGGGAGATCAGGGAGGCTGTCGCCTATCTTTCGGACGCGCCGATCGATCGACCCGACAGGACGCCCGTTCCCGTCGGTTTCGATCGCGTCGGGCCGGACATCGACGCGACGCTGCGGCGCCTGACTTTGATCGCAGAGGCCCGCGATGCCGCGCTCGACGCCATGGAGCGCGCCGGACCTCACACCGATTTCTTTCATGACCACGTATTGCTGCCCATCCTGTTGTACGAGGACCTGCTCAGGTACGAAGCGGGGCTGCATCGAATGGCGAAGCTGAAACGGGCACACGAAACCTCGGCGGATCCACACGCACTGGCGCAGACGCGCGGGATATTCGAGGAAACCCGGTCGAACTTCGCCCGCTTGCACGAGCGGCGCATGGAAGGCGATCGCCTGGCGAGATTCGCGGGCTGGTACGACCCGGCGATCCGGCGGCCGAACAACGGCTTCCCGACGACGAAAGACCTCGAGGCCATCGAAGCCAATCTGAGCCATGGCTGGCGCTGAACTGCGCATCCTTCCTGCCGTGGCCGCTCTGGCATTGGCGGCCGTCGCCGTCACGGCCTTTGCAGACGGCGATTCACCGCCGAACGAAAACGGCTACGAAGCGTGGTTGCGATACCGGCCCGTCGAGATCGCCGACCCCGGGCTCGCGGCGGCGCTGCGTTCGATCCATATCGCGGGCCGGGGGCCCAGGATCGCCGCCGTCCGCGACGAGTTGAGCGCGGGACTGGCCGCCCTGCTCGGCGTTCCGCCGGCGATCGGCCCGGACGTGAGCGAATCGGCCGCCGGCGTATTCGTCGGCACCCGGACCGAACTCGGGCGCTCGCTGCCCGACAGCGTCGCCTCCGAACTCGACGATCTCGGCGCCGAAGGCTACGTCATCGCCGCAACCGCGAACGACCGGAATGCCGTGACGATTTTCCTCACGGCGAGAAGCGATGTGGGGCTGGTATACGGTACGTTCCGTCTGTTACGCGAATTGCAACTCCGTACCGGGATCGCGAACCTGCCTGTCGTCGAGTCTCCCGGCTTGCCCCTGCGCATGATCAATCACTGGGACAACCTCGATCGCAGCGTCGAACGCGTTTACGGCGGCTTCAGCATTTTCGACTGGCCCAATCTTCCCGAGCGGCAACCGCGTTACCGCGACTACAGCCGCCTGATGGCCTCGATCGGGATCAACGGTATCGTCGTCAACAACGTCAACACCTACAAGGGAGGCCGCCTGCACGGCTGGCGAGTCGTCAGCGACGAATACCTCGACAAAGCGGCGGTGCTCGCGCAGGAATTCGACCGCTACGGCATCGAGATCTACTTCTCGATCAACTTCATGAGCCCGATCCTGTTCGGGGACCTCGATACGGCGGACCCGCGCGACCCGGAAGTGCTCGCATGGTGGACGCATCGCGCACGGCGCATCAAGGAGAAAATCCCGAACTTCGGCGGCTTTCTCGTCAAAGCCGATTCCGAGGGAGAGCTGGGGCCGCATGCCTACGATCGGACACACGCCGATGGCGCGAACATGCTGGCCCGGGCGTTATCGACCGTCGACGGCGTGGTTATCTGGCGAGCCTTCGTCTACCGGCATCCCGGCGAAGACGACGTCAGCGCGGATCGCGCGGTACAGGCGTATCAGCAGTTTGCGCCTCAGAACGGCGACTTTGCCGACAACGTCATCCTGCAGATCAAGCACGGCCCGATCGATTTCCAGGTCAACGAGCCGGTCTCGTCTCTGTTCAGCGCAATGCCCGACACTAATCTGATGCTGGAGCTGCAGATCACGCAGGAGTACACGGGCAAGGATATTCACCTGAATTTCCTGGCGCCGTTCTGGCATCGCGTTTATGCGTTCGATACCCATCGCGACGGCGCCGGATCGCCGCTCCACGACGTATTGCGCCCTCGCGGCGGCAGCGGGACGAACTGGGGCGTTGCCGGAGTCGGCAATTTCCACGACGGCCTGAACTGGACGGGGCACCTGCTGGCCCAGTCCAATACCTACGCTTACGGCATGCTCGCGTGGAATCCACGGCGGTCCCCGGGAGTCCTGGCGGACGAATGGGCCGCACTCACGTTCGGCGGCGAGCCGATGGTCTCGGCCACGGTTTCGGACATGCTGCTGCAGTCCTACGGTATCTACGGCAAGTACTATTTTCCCTACGGCCTGAGTCTGATGGGCTGGGCCGGCGGCGCCGCACTCGACGGTAACGGCGACCGCTCCAGGCCGGATCCCTATCGCAATATCGGGCGCTACCACCAGACCGACGCCGCGGGCACCGGCTACGACCGGACCGTGGCGACAGGGAGCGGCTACGTCGGCCAATACCCTTTGCCCTTGCAGAGCCTCTACGAATCCCCCGACAGCTGCCCGCAGGAGATGCTGCTCTGGTTTCACTATCTGCCGTATTCCCACGAACTGCGGTCCGGCAAGACGCTGATACAGTCGATCTACGACGATCGCTACGAAGGCGTCGAACGGGTCAAGTCCCTGCGCGACCGATGGCTGTCGCTGGAAGGCATGATCGACGAAGAACGCTTCTATCACGTACTCGGCAAGCTGAACCTGCAAGTGTCGGAGTCGATTCTCTGGCGCGACGTAATGAACGGCTTCTATCTCGACCTGTCCGGCATCGAGGACGCCGAAGGCCGCGTCAAGGCCGGCGACCGGCCCTACCGGGGCCTTCGATACGGCGACGGTCCCCGGCCTCACTAGGGCCTGTTCCGGACACCGCCCAGGCGGCATTGCTTGATTGCCCACATATTATGTGGTATGCAATTGTCATATCCGGCGCCTACCGGGCTTTGATGCCGTATTTGGGTGGTACTGGATATGATTGCAAATCCGCAACAAGAACAGAGAAAGAGGATCGGAAATGTCTCACGAGTTTAACGAGAAGAACGTAAACAAGTTGGCCGGGGATTTGGCCGGCGCGGCCAAAATCGACGTCGAAGACGCACACCGTGTATTGAAGGTTCTCGGCATCGACAACCTCATCAGCTTCGTGAATACGGCGAATGAAGTAGTAGCGAATGACGGGGCCAGACGGGCCCTCGGCATTTCACCCGGGCAACCGCTGACCGAGATCAATCTCGACAATCTGCGGATCGGAGTCAGGGGACGCGACAGTTTCATGGACCTGGTCGCCTAGGTCGACGGATGCACACACAGGCCCGGGGCACCGCCCGGCAAAGGCCTGCACGGTTCAGGGCGAGTCGTAACGGCCGTGTGTGCACCGGCGCCGCCGCATAATGGCTGTCGCTGAGTCGGCGAACGCGAGCGCTCCCGATTCGAATCTCCTGTTACGGCAACTCGTCGTCGCCGAGCAGGCTAAAGCGCTCTGGGAGAATCGTATCGACGCGGCCGGCCGAATTCCTCCGGCCGCGTTCCTGCGCCATGTAACGGCTACGGTTCCGTACTATCGAAGACTGACCGAAGCCGCGGCGATCCGATTCTCCGAACTGCCGATCACGGACCGGAAGAAGGTCGCCGAACGCCCGCAGGATTTTCAATCCACGGCGTTCGACATCGGCTCGTGTCGGTGGAAATCGACAAGCGGTACGTCGGGCATTCCTCTCAGGATACCGAGGGATCGGGCAAGTGCATACGGTTTCTTCTTCGATGCTTACCGCGTTCTCACCGCCCGCCTCCGGGCCTTCGGCCGGGACCTGCGGGCGGGATGCCTTGCCGTTGTACTCGTAGAGGACCACCCCGATCGCACCGCAGCGACGCTTGTACATCCGGGGCTTCAATACGGCTTTCTCCGGCGCGAGACGATCGGGGGCCGTCCGGACGACGACGTCGACGTGGTTCGATCGCTGCGAGAGTTGCGCATACCTCTGCTTTACGGACGGCCGCGCGCGCTTTTGCGGCTCGCGGACATCGACCGGCAGACGCCGCCACGTCACGCCCGCCTCGCGGTCGACGAGATTCTGACAAGCGGCGACAATCTCTACGAGGACCTGCGGGAACGGCTGCATTCGTGGTTCGGTTGTCCTGTATACGACGCCTACGTTTCCCAGGAGGCGGGGTTCGCCGCAGCAAGCTGCGAATTCGGCAGGCATCTTCATCCTTTCGACGGCCGCGTCCGGTTCGAAGTGCTTCGGCCGGACGGGGCCACGCACCCCGGCGGCACGGGCGAACTCGTCGTGACCAACCTCGAGAACTGGGCGATGCCGTTCGTCCGATATCGCACCGGGGATCGGGCAAGCGTCGAGTTTACGGATTGCCGCTGCGGCTATCGCGGATTGTCCCTTCACCGGCTGGTGGGTCGGGACTCCCCCTACTTTCTCATCGACGGGAAAAAGTTCAATCCATCCGCTTTCAACGCGGTGTTCGAGCGCCTGCCGATAGAACAGTTTCAAGTCCTTCAACGTGAGGACCGATCGCTCGAGGTTCGCTGGATTCCGTCCAGGTTCGCGGATCCGGCCGTCGACATATCCGATGAGCTGATGCGATCGCTCGCGGAACTGGCGCCGACCGCCGTCATTTCGCTCAACAAGGTCGATCTGCTGGGTGCGAGAGAACGCAAAGTGCAGCGGTACGTTCGATGCGCGGGATAAGGTCGGATCGGTCCGCACCTCGCGAATTTTCAGGTCCATGACTCCACGCAATCCTATCGCTCACCCGGACACGGCGAAAAACCGCCCTTTGTCTCCCGCACCGGTCGCCTGCGGTTCGATGACGTCGCTTCCGGAAAAGGCGCAGCGAATCTGCGGCCAGGTCGATGCGTTCGGCTTTTGCATTCTTCGGCTGTGGGACGCGGGAGTCGACACGTTCAAGGCGGTAGCCCGGCTCTTCGGCGCGATCCAGCCGCACGTCCGCTCGGGAACGGACGGCATCGTCGGCAGCGGTCCCGCAGCAAACAACGAATGGCAGGCGTTCAAAGACCAGTACAAGGGACTGGGTTGCGGGGACTTCCCTCCGCACACGGACGGCTCTTTCCTCGACGGTCTGGCGTCGGTTGCTGGCCAGGTGATACGTGTCGAACCGCCGGGATTCGTGTTGCTTCAATGCGTAGAACCTGCCCGGAACGGCGGCGAGAACCTGATCGTCGACGGGCGGAGGGTCTTCATCGACGTATTGGCGCAAGACAGGGAAATTGCCGGAATACTGTTACGCCGGGGCTGCGCATCGTTCTGCCGGGACGACATGCTCGCGGCCAATTGCCGTATCTACGAACGGCTCTCACGCAACCGGTATCGCGTACGTTTCCGGCGCGATTCCACGCTGTACGTGCCGGATTGGTCGTCACAAGCCGTTCGGGTCCTCGACGAGGATTATCTTCGCAACGACGCCTATACCCGATGGGTACGGCTAAGGCACAAAGACGTTCTGGTGATCGACAATCATCGAGTGCTCCACGGTCGACGCGCCTTTACGGAGAGCCCGAACAATCCGCGTCAGTTTCGACGTATATGGATCGCCGCCGAGCCTGTCGCCGTATTGACCAATCACGAAGGAAAAACCGTCAACCGGAGGGCTTTTGCGGCGTACCATGCGTATGCTGCGGATTCGGCGGAGCGAAGCGATAAGGCCGGGCGTCTGGCATTGACGACCGGCATCCGCCTGGACCCGGCCAGTGCAAGCCTGGCCGAGGAACTTCGGTTCGAACAGCGAAGGCAGGGCCGGGGAGCCGGCAGCGAACGGCGTCGCGCAAGCGGGGCTCCGGACCGGGTATCATCGAAATGAAAAACAAGCGAGTCGCGGTGCTCTGCCAGGCTGCCGCCGTCCCCGCGATAGACGGGCAGCGCAAACCCATGAAGCCGGGCGGGTACAGCGACAGCGGGGCGGACATCGCTTTCGCGTTGAAAACGCTCGATATCGAGGTGCTTACGCCGCAACCCCGACCCGACCCTCGCGTCGATACCGACTGGGTATTCCCGGATACGGAAGCGGGCATCGAATCCGCGCAGGCCCTGGGCGCCAACGTTCTCTGGGCGAACACCGTACTGTTCAACGGTCATCCGCTGCAGAAAACAGCCTCTGCGGACGTCTCGGTAGTAGGCCAGAGTCCGTCGATCGTGCACCGGTTCGACGACAAGTGGTATACGAACCGCTTGCTGCGCTCCAGGGGCCTGAACGTTGCACGATCGGTTCTGGTCGGACATGCGGCAGCTCCGGCAAACGACATTATCGATACGTCTTCGCTCACCGCGCAGAATCTCCGGCGACGAGGACTCGCCCTGCCGTTGGTCGTCAAACCCCGAAGGGGACGAGGCAGCGACGGCGTCACCAGGGTGAGGACCCTCCCGGAACTGCAGAGCGCCGTTGCCGGCCTGCTTTCGGCCAGGACCGTCGAAGACGGCGAAAGCCACGCGAAGTACGGCGAACTCGTGATCCTGGAAGAGTTCCTGCCGGGAAAGGAGATCACCCTGACGGTGATGCCGCCGGGCGGCTACGGTC
>JAKSCZ010000281.1 GCA_022360335.1 Pseudomonadota bacterium | reverse complement strand
TCTCCATGCGGATGCGGCTGGCCGCCTCGTCGATCAGGTCGATGGCCTTGTCCGGAAGCTGCCGGTCGGAGATGTAGCGGTGCGAGAGCGTGGCCGCCGCGACGATCGCCGGGTCGGTGATCTCGACGCCGTGGTGGACTTCGTAGCGCTCCTTGAGCCCGCGCAGGATCGCGATCGTGTCTTCGACGGTCGGTTCCTCGATCAGGACCTTCTGGAAGCGGCGCTCGAGCGCCGCGTCCTTCTCGACGTAGCGGCGATATTCGTCGAGCGTCGTCGCACCGACGCAGTGCAGTTCGCCGCGTGCGAGCGCAGGTTTCAGCATGTTGCCCGCGTCCATCGAGCCTTCGGCCTTGCCCGCGCCGACCATCGTGTGCAGCTCGTCGATGAACAGGATGATCTGCCCTTCCTGTTTGGCAAGGTCGTTGAGCACGCCTTTCAGGCGTTCCTCGAATTCACCGCGGAATTTCGCTCCCGCAATCAGCGCACCCATATCGAGCGACAGGATGCGTTTGCCGCGCAGGCCCTCGGGGACTTCGTTGTTGACGATGCGTTGCGCGAGGCCTTCGACGATCGCCGTCTTGCCGACGCCGGGTTCGCCGATCAGCACCGGGTTGTTCTTGGTGCGCCGCTGCAGTATCTGGATCGTGCGGCGGATCTCGTCGTCGCGGCCGACGATCGGGTCGAGCTTGCCCTGCTCGGCGCGTTCGGTCACGTCGATCGTGAATTTCTCGAGCGCCTGGCGCGTGTCTTCGGCATTCGGATCGGTGACCTGGCTCCCGCCCCGCAGCTCGTCGATCGCTCTGTCGATAGCGCCCTTCACTGCGCCCGCCTGCTCGAAGACGAACTTGAGCGGCGAGCCGTCATCCATCGCCGCGAGCGCGAACAGCTCGCTCGAGACGTACTGGTCGTCGCGGTCCTGCGCGAGCTTGTCGGTCAGGTTGAAGAGTTTGGCGAGGTCCTGGCCGACGTGCACCTCTCCTCCGGTACCCTGCACCCTGGGCAGCTTGTCGATCAGCACGCCGAGCTGCGAACGCAGCAGGTTGACGTTGACGCCCGCCTTGGTCAGCAGGCCCCGGACCGTTCCGCCCTGCTGGTCGAGCAAGGCCACCATGACGTGTGCCGGCTCGATGAACTGATGGTCCCGACCCACGGCCAGCGACTGCGCATCGGCCAGCGCCATCTGGAACTTGCTGGTGAGTTTGTCCATTCGCATGGGTTCGCCCCGAAATCTCTGAATGACCCGGAAATAGCGGTTTTGGCCGGGTTTTCAACCCCGCGTGGGAGGGGCTTTGCCCTGCGTGGGAGAGGCTTTGCCCTGCGTAGGAGGGGCTTTAGCCCCGATCGGGCCTTCGGGCCTGAAAGGCCCTCCTACCTGAGGCGGACGTCCTTCGGGCCTGAAAGGCCCTCCTACCTGGGGCGGACGTCCTTCGGGCCTGAAGGTCCTCCTACCTGAGGCGGATGAAGCTCACCATGCGGGCCGCCGCGGCATCGCGGCGATACGACCAGAACGTCTCGGCGTCACGGTACGTGCACCAGTGGCCGCCGTATACAGTACTTATGCCACACATGTGAAGCCGTTGCCGCGCCAGTAAACAGAGGTCCGCCTGCCAGCGACCGCGCGCGTTGGGCTCGAAGCAGGCGGTGGCACGGGAATCGGCCGCGACGAACGCCTCGCGAACCTCTTCGCCGACCTCGAACGCGCTCCGGGAGATCGCCGGCCCGAGCCAGACGAGCAGGTTTGCAGCGTTCGCATCGAGCGCCGCCACGGTGTTCTCGACGACCCCGGCCAGCACGCCCCGCCAGCCGCCGTGGGCGGCCGCGATCTCGCTGCCGTCGCGCGCGCAGAAAAGTATCGGCAGGCAGTCGGCGGTCCGCACCGCGCATCGATCGCCGGGCGAGCGGCCCGTCACCGCATCGGCATCGACCGGGCCGTCAGACTCGCGAAGCCGCGCAACCGGCACCACGGTCGCACCGTGCATCTGGTTCGGGTAGAGCAACCCGCGCGGCAACACGCGGTCCGTAGCGGCCCGCGTGGTCGTCCCGGCAAGCACGTTTGGCGGCGCAGGCCAATCCGGGGTGATGAGCAGCGTCATCGCCCGGCGTCCTCGCGCAGCGCGGACAGCAACGCCTCGAAGTCGTCGGGCGGCCGCACTTTCAGGTCGACCGGTTCGCCCGTCGCCGGATGCTCGAACGCCAGTTGCGACGCGTGCAAGGCCTGCCGCCTGAAGTTTCGAAGGCAGTCGGCCAGCGCGTTGCAGGCGCCGGCCGGCAACGCCAGCCGGCCGCCGTAGACCGGGTCGCCGACGAGCGCATGGCGCCGCCACGCGAAATGGACGCGGATCTGGTGCGTGCGGCCCGTTTGCAGCGCGACGTCGACGTAGGTGAACGCCTCGAAGCGCTCCAGCACCGTGTAGTGCGTCACGGCGGGCCTGCCGTCCTGCTGCACGCTCATGCGCTTGCGGTCGACCGGGTGCCGTGCGATCGGCGCATCGATCGTGCCGCCGCCGGTCAGCGCGCCCTTGCAGACGGCCAGGTACCGGCGCGAGATCGCCCGGTCGGCCAGCCGCCGCACGAGCGCCGTGTGCGCCGGCAGCGTCCTGGCGACGAGCAGCAGGCCGCTCGTGTCCTTGTCGATGCGGTGGATCAGTCCGGCCCGCGGCACGGCTTCGAGTTCCGGCGCGAAATGCAGCAGGCCGTTGATGAGCGTTCCGGCCGGGTTGCCCGCACCCGGGTGCACGACGAGCCCGGCCGGCTTGTTGACGACCAGGACGTCGGCATCCTCATGGACGACGTCGAGGTCCATCGGCTCGGGGACCGCCCCGACCTCGATTTCGGCCTGCGGTTCGAGCTCGACCGCCTCACCGCCCGCAACGGGGTCGCGCGGGCGCCTCGCGCCGCCGTCGACCGTGATCGCGCCGGCCAGCAGCCACTCTTTCAGCCGGCTTCGCGAGTACTCGGGGAACATCCGGGCAAGCGCCTGGTCAAGACGAAGACCGGCGAGATCTTCGGGGACCTTCGCTATGTGTTTTTCCGAAGTCATGACTGCCGTTGAGTTTACGGTATACTCGCCGACCTTGAACGGCCCGGGGGCCCTGAGATCGCATGAGACTCCGTTTTCGCCAGCTTCGCCTGCTGCTCGTCGCCGCACTGCCGGTCGCGCTGTTCGCATGCGCCGGCAACGACGAGCAGACCGAAGTGCAGGACATCACGGCGGCCTTCGATCTGGCCAGGACGGCGATCGCGAACGGAAACTACCGCAAAGGCATTCAGATCTTCGAGGTGATCCAGGCGCGTTACCCGTTCAGCGACCTCGCCCGCCAGATCCAGCTCGAGCTCATGTATGCCTACTACAAGAGCGGCCGGAAGGAGCAGGCGATCGAAGCGGCCGACACGTTCATTCGTGAGAACCCGATCCACCCGCAGGTCGACTACGCGCTGTACATCAAAGGGCTGACCTACTTCGAAAGCGCGCCCGGGTTCCTCGAGCGCTGGTTCCGCAAAGACACCACCAGGCGGCCGCCCATGGACGTCGAGCTCGCTTACCAGAGCCTGCGCCGGCTGGTCGAACGCTTTCCGGGCAGCCAGTATGCGCCCGATGCCGAACAACGCATGGTCGCGATCAAGAATCGCCTCGCCGACTACGAGAATCACGTGGCGGATTATTACCTTCGCCGCGGCGCCTACGTTGCTGCCCTGAACCGCGCCAAGGGCGCGCTGGAGAAGTACAACGGCGCGACGGGCAACGCGCGATCCCTCGATATCATGGCCCGGGCCTACGACGAGCTCGGCATGACGGAACTCGCAGCCGACACGCGGCGGGTTCTGACGGAAAACTTCCCGCAGTAGATAAGGGACAGTTACCTTATCTCAGTTAGAGCACCAGTTTGGGATCTAAGTTACTGATTCTCAAAGCCCGGAAATCGGGGACAGTTACCGTATCCGAGATAAGGTAACTGTCCCTTATCTACTGCGGGAACCGGTAGCCGGAAGTGATCGGGTAGCGCCAATCGCGGCCGAACGCACGGCGGCTGATACGGACGCCCGGGGGCGCCTGCCGGCGCTTGTACTCGTTGCGTTTCACCATCTCCAGCACGCGGATCACGACGTCGCGGTCGAAGCCGCGCGCGGTGATTTCGGCGACCGACAGATCGTCCTCGATGAACGCCTCGAGAATCGGGTCCAATACGCCGTAATCCGGCAGGGCGTCGGAGTCCTTCTGGTTGGGCCGCAGCTCGGCCGACGGCTCGCGCGCGATCACGCGCCCGGGAATCGCCTCGCCCAGCGTGTTCCGGTACCGCGCCAGCTCATAGACCAGCGACTTGCTGCAGTCCTTGATCGGCGCGAAACCGCCCGCCATGTCCCCGTACAGCGTCGCGTACCCGACCGCCATCTCGCTCTTGTTGCCGGTCGTCAGCAGCATGCGGCCCGTCTTGTTCGAGATCGCCATCAGGAGCAGGCCGCGACAGCGCGCCTGGATGTTCTCCTCCGTGGCATCGGGCGCCGTCTCGCCGAGCACGGGCTGCAGCTGCCCGATCGTCGCCTCGTACATCGGCTCGATCGGTATCACGTCGTACTGGACGCCGAACGTCGCGGCCTGTGCGGCGGAATCTTCCTGGCTCGCCGTCGACGTATAGCGGAACGGCATCTGCACCGCGCGCACCTTGTCTGCGCCGACGGCGTCGCAGGCGACGGCGAGGACCAGCGCCGAATCGATGCCGCCCGACAATCCGACGATCACGCCCGGGAATCCGTGGTTCGTGACGTAGTCGCGCGTACCGAGAACGAGCGCCTCGTAGATCGTCGCCGCTTCGTCGCCGGCCTGCGCGACGCATCCCCGTCGCGCAACGACGCCGGACGACGTGGCCTCGAGCGTCGCGGTGCTCACGCTCTCTTCGAACGAACGGGCGCGATGGACGATCTCGCCGGCGGCGCTCATCACGAACGAACCGCCGTCGAACACGAGTTCGTCCTGTCCGCCGACGTGATTGACGTAGACGACCGGGATTCCGGTCTCCTCGACGCGGGCCCTGACGACGGCTTCGCGATTGTCCTGGCTGCCCGTCTCGAAGGGCGAGCCGTTGACGACGAGTACGCATTCCGCGCCGGCAGCACGGCTCGCCGCCATCGGTCCGGGCGCCCAGACGTCTTCACAGATGCCGAGCCCGAAGCGCATGCCCTCGAGCGTGAAGACGGCCGCATCCCTGCCCGGCGTGAAATAGCGCTTCTCGTCGAAAACGGCGTAATTCGGCAGCAGCTGCTTGCGGTAGTGCGCAACGGCCTTGCCGTCCCGCAACACGGCGCAGGCGTTGTAGATGACGTCGCCGTCGTACTCGGGAAACCCGAGCAGGATCGCCACTCCCCTCACCGTTGCGGCGATCTCCCGCACGGCCGCCTCGACGTGGTAGCGAAGACCCGCGTGAAACAGCAGGTCTTCGGGCGGGTAACCGCAGACGGCGAGTTCGGGAAACACGACGATACCGGCTTGCTCGTCGTCGCGCGCACGTTGCGCGCAGTCGATGATCTTCGCCGCGTTGCCCGCTACGTCGCCGACGACGAGGTCGACCTGGGCGAGCGCGACTTTGACGGTGCCGGTCATCGTCCCGGGCGTCAGACGCCGAGGACCTCCCGCATCTTCGAGCCGAGCTCGGCCGGGGAGCGGACGGTCGCGACGCCGGCGGCATCGAGCGCCTCGAACTTGTCCCCGGCGGTGCCCTTGCCGCCCGCGATGATGGCGCCGGCGTGGCCCATGCGCTTGCCCGGAGGCGCCGTGACGCCGGCGATGTAGGCGACGACGGGCTTCGACACCTTGTTCTCGATGAACTCGGCTGCCGCTTCCTCGTCGGTGCCGCCGATTTCGCCGACCATGATGATGCCGTCGGTGTCGGGGTCGGCCTCGAACAGCTCGAGGCAGTCGATGAAATTCATGCCTCGCACCGGATCGCCGCCGATGCCGATGCAGGTGCTCT
>JAKSCZ010000222.1 GCA_022360335.1 Pseudomonadota bacterium | reverse complement strand
GGCTACCGTCAGCGACAGCAGCACGAAGCCGAATTCGCCGGCCTGTGCGAGACCGAGCGTGAACAGCCAGCGGTCGGACCCCGCGATGCCGAAGACGCGGCTCAGCGCGTACAGCACCAGCGCCTTCAGGCCGAGCAGTGCCAGCGTCATCGCCAGCACGCCGCCGAGATTCGCGAACAGCAGGTCGAAGCGGATCGCGGCGCCGACCGTGATGAAGAACAGACCCAGCAACAATCCCTTGAACGGGTCGATGTTGCTTTCGAGCTCGTGGCGGTACTCGCTGTTCGCCAGCACGACGCCGGCGAGAAACGTGCCCAGCGCCGGCGACAGGCCGACGACGATCATCAGGAGCGCGATGCCGACGACGAGCAGCAGCGCGAAGGCCGTGAACAGCTCGCGCAGGCGCACGGTCGCGATGAAACGGAACACGGGCCGGGTCAGGTAACTGCCGCCGACGACCACGAGACCGATCGCTCCCGCCGTGACGAGCGCGCGCTGCCAGTTGTTCAGCCGGTCGACGAGGCTCAGGCTGCCGTGGCCGGACTCGCCGCTCCCGTGGGCGCCCACGAGGTCGGCCAGCTCCGGCAGCGCCAGCAAGGGGATGAACGCGAGCATCGGGATGACCGCGATGTCCTGGAACAGCAGCACCGAGAAACTCGACTGGCCGCCGTCGCTTTTCATCAGGCCCTTCTCGTTCAGCGTTTGCAGCACGATCGCAGTCGAGGACGTCGACAGGACGAGTCCGACGGCGAGCGCGACCGACCAGGGCTGGCCGAGCAACGCCGCGACGGCCATGATCGCGGCGGTCGTGACCAGGACCTGCAGGCCGCCGAGGCCGAGCAGCCGGTCGCGCATCGTCCACAGCATACGCGGCTCGAGTTCGAGCCCGACGAGGAACAGCATCATGACGACGCCGAATTCGGCGAAGTGCTGGATGCTCGCGACGTCGACGTCCAACTGCCGCAGCAGCGGGCTCAGCGCGATACCCGCGATCAGGTAGCCGAGCACCGAGCCGAGGCCCAGCCGCGAGGCGACCGGCACGGCGATGACGCCCGCGACGAGGAACAGGACGGCGAGGAGCAGGATACCGTCCACGCTCAGGCCCCGATCCTTACCGGCAGCGTATCGAGCGTCACGACATCCATACGCTCTGCAGCCGCGAAATCGTAGCGGTCGTCCCGGATCGCCTCGAGCAGTCGCCGGTAGCCGTCCACGTGCGGATCGACGAACCCGGCATCGGGTGCGCGCAATGCCGCGAACAGCACGTAAGGCGCCGGGAACCGCATCCCGCACAGGCGCGCCGTCTGTTCGAGCGGCGTCAGGAACGTGCGGAGCGGGTAGTGCTGGTAGCCTGCGTCCGTGTAGGCATCGTCCGGCCCGGCCATGGTCACGGCGAGCATCATGCGCTTGCCCTGCAGCCTGTCGCCGCCCGCGCCGTAAGCGAAACCGTGTTCGAGGACGAGGTCCTCCCACTCCTTGACGATCGACGGCGTCGAATACCAGAACATCGGGAACTGGAACAGGATGACGTCGTGCTCGAGCAGGCGCTGCTGCTCGGCGTTGACGTCGATGTCGAAGCGCGGGTAGTCGCGGTAGAGGTCGACGAACGTAAGGCCCTCGACCGCGCCCGCGGCGCGCGCCATGTAACGATTGACGTGCGAGTACTTGTGCCCCGGGTGGGCGTAGTAGACGATCAGCCTGGCCATCGGACTGCATTATTGGATGCAAGGCCGCGACATTGCAAAGTCCGCCTCCTCCGCCGGCGCGTCTGGCGCAGCCGCCGCGTTGCTGTTATATGAGGTGTAGGTTTCGGCAGGGACAAACCCATGAACGAAAAGACTCCGGGGAGCCAGGCGGGCCGGATGCACTGGGTCATCGTCGTCGGCGCCGTCGTCGTCGTCGTACTCGTCGCGCTGACGGCGACGGTCGTGATCGAGACGGAAGGCCCGCAACCCGAGGCGGTGGCGGACGACGCACGCGCGGCGGCGCTCGCGAGCGACGGTGCGCCCGCGATGGGCGATCCGGACGCGCCGGTGCACATCGTCGAGTTCCTCGATCCCGCGTGCGAGACCTGCGCGCTGTTCTATCCCATGGTCAAGCAGTGGATGCAGGAAGCGCCCGGCAAGATCCGCCTGTCGGTCCGGCACGTTCCGTTCCACCGGGGCGCCGAGCACGCCGTGCAGGTCCTCGAAGCGAGCCGCGCACAGGGCAAATACTGGGAGACGCTCGAGGCCCTGCTCTCGAGCCAGGCGCAGTGGACGCAGAATCACCGGGTCCTGCAGGACCGGGTCCTGCCGGCCGTCGCCGGCGTCGGCCTGGACATGGACGAGCTCAGGGCGCACATGAACGGCATGGAGGTCCTGGTGCGCATGGAGCGCGATCGCAAGGATGCGCTGACGCTGGAAGTGCGCGCGACGCCCGAGTACTACGTCAACGGACGGCCGCTGCCGAGCTTCGGCGCGCAGCAGCTGCTCGATCTCGTGCGCGAGGAGCTCGCGAAGGCCGAAGGCGGACGATAGCGCCGCGTATCGTCCGGCCGCCCGGCATCGACATGGCAGGTTCCGACAGGAAACACGCGGCAGCGAGATTCCGGCGCGCCATCGCGCGCAGCAACGCACTGCACGCCGGGTACCTCGGCGACCCGGGGCTCTACGACGCGTACGACCGTTTCACGCGCTGGCAGCTCGACTACATGTTGCCGTTCTTCGACGACCTGACGGGACCCGCGGGCTACGCGGAAGCGGTGGACTTCGTCGTCAGCGACCTGGCCGGCATCGGCGTCAGCGACAGGGACCGGGAAATCGAGCGGGCGGCACCGATCGTCGTCAGGACGCTTCCGACCCACGCCCTCGAGACCGCCGCGGCGGCAGTCGAACTCAACGCCGCGACGCTGGAGGCGAACGTCGCCATCCTCCGGGCGCTGCTCGTCGACGGCGAGCTGCCGCCGATGACCGAGGAGGCCTATCTCGCCGCGTGCCGCTCGGCGAGCTCCTACGAGGAATGCATGAACCTCGTGCATCTCGCGGTCGCCTCGGGCCGGACCCTGAAGACGCTGGTGCGCATCCCGCCGATCGGCTGGCTGCTCGCCACGATGCGGGCGCCCGCGCAGGCCGCCGGTTTCGGCGAGCTGCAGACCTTCCTCGAACGCGGTTTCCGGACCTTCCGCCGCATCTCGGACATCGACCGGTTCCTCGAGCTGCTGCAGCGGCGTATGCACGAGGTCTTCGCGGAAATGTTCGCGTCACCGCCGTGACCGGCTTCAGAACCAGAGCGCTTCGTTGTCGAGATCGATCCAGATGCCGAAGTCCTGCGCGCGCGGAAACTCGACCTCGTAATTACGGCCCGGGTGTTGCTGCCGGTCTTCGCGTATCCAGCGCCGGATCGTGCTGTCGCTGTGCGTGAAGTGCATCGTGTACTTCCTCGACCCGCGCACCTCGGTGACCATCTGGAACGTCGCCTTGTCGGGGTTACTGCCGAAGCGCGGATCGCGATCTCCCGAGAAGATATAGTGATCGGCCGTCACGGCGCGGAAGAAATCCGTGTCGACGTTCCGGTCGCTGCCGTGATGCGGGATCTTGAGGATGTCGACGTGCGCCTTGCCGCCGGACAGCAGGTTCGCGTTGCGGAGTCCGCTGACGACCTGGTCGCTGCGCGCGTCGCCCGTCAGCAGCATCGTCCTGCCGGCCTTGCGGATATGGACGACGATGCTCGAGATATTGGCGAGCGAGTCTTCGGTCAGGCGCGCCAGCACGATGCGCCGTTGCGCGGGCGTCAGTTGCCCCAGCCGGTTGGCCTGCCCGTCCCACTTGAGCTGCAGGCCCGTGAGCTGTCCCCGGTCGGGGTTCAGCACCCTGATCCTCGTATTGTGGCCGACGTTGAAACTGTCGCCTTCGGAGACGAAGCCGGCCTGCCGGCCGCCTGCGTTGACGACGAGTCCGAGCTGCGCCGCGCGGCGGCGCAGGCTCTTGCCGGCCGACACGCCGGCCGCGATGCTCCTGATGAAATGGCTGAGACCCATCGACGCGGCCACGGGCCGCGACACGCTGCCGAGACCCGCCAGCATGGCGAGCTCGGAGTTGCCGATCTGGCTGTCGAAGGAGTTGTGCCACAGGGACTGCACGTCGACCACGGGATCGGCGCTGCCGTGTGCGTGATCGACGAGCTTCCGGATGCCCGCGATGTGGTCGTTGTCGATATGACTGACCATCGTCAGGCGCGCGGGGACCGGGCGCAGGTCGCGAAAGTGCGCGATCTGCCCGAGTCGCGGCTTGAGCGCCGCCTCCCAGACGCCCGACGGTCCGCCGTCGACGACGATCATCCTCGGGTTGTCCTCGGGCCCGTAGTGCACGAGCAGCGCGTCGCCGTGTTTGGCTTTGAGTGCTTCGAAACTGAACATGTCCTCAACCTCCTGCTTATCCGATTTACAAGGCCTGCAGTGCGCGCAGTACGTCCAGCAATCCCTGCCCCTGGCTGTCCCTCGCGCGCCCGAGATCCGTGGCGGTGCCGCACAGCACCTCCTTGACGCGTGCCGGGTCGCCGATCAGGCCGGTGTGCCTCGCCATCAGCAGCGCCGCCGCGCCGCTGACGTGCGGCGCCGACATGCTCGTGCCCGAGCAGGCCTCGAAGGTGTCGTTGCGGCTGGGGCACAGGACGCTCTCGCCCGGCGCGACGAGGTCCGGCTTGGCGCGGCCGTCGCCGGTGGGCCCGCGGCTCGAGAAGTAGCTGACACCGAAGCGGTGCGGGTGCCTGCGATGCGTCGAACCGACCGTGATGACGGTTTCCGTGTTGCCCGGGTCGGTGATCGAGATGTCGCGATAGCCGCCGGTCTCCGCGGGTCCCGTCAGATCCGCCATGTTGAAGCCGTAGTTGCCGGCCGCCGCGACGACGACGACGCCGCTCGAGACGAGCCGGTCGCACTCGTCGCAGACCGGCGTGCGCCCGCAGCCGTAGTCCGTCACCGAATGGGGCAGCGACAGGCTCATGTTGATGCCGTGCACGACCGGCTTGTCCTTGTCGCGGTTCAGGAAGTCGATGTATTGCAGGGCGCTCATGACGTAGAACTCGGTGTGCTCGTCGCCCGCCGCGCTGCGGATGACACGCAGGTCGATCAGCTCGATGTCGGGGCAGACGCCGGACGGCCTCGTGACGGTCTCGCCGCCGACGGCCTCCTCGTAGCCGCGGGCGCCGATGATGCCCGCCACCTGCGTGCCGTGCGGGTCCAGTTTGTCGAAGTAGCCGTCTTCGTCTTCGACGCGCAGCGCGGCAGCGACGATCTCCCAATCCACGGGATCGCCGGCCCGGATCGCGCGCCCGAGCTTGCGGGCCGCGGCCGCGGTCAGGCCGAAGTCGCGCCGCAGCGTCCGCCCGGCGCTCTCGTCGGGGGAAGAGGCCAGCTCGAGCATCGTGCCGAGTCTCGTGAAATCGAGGGTCTCGCGGACCCGGTGCCCGCCGCGGCCGTCCGAGAACGCGGGGTGGCGCCGGTCGATGCCGCTGTCGATGACGGCCCAGGTCATGCGGCGGCAGCGGATGTCGAACACCTCCCGCGACGCGTCGGCCTTGATCGTGCGCACCGAGTCGCTGAGGCAGGGCTCGGTCGCACGATTGATCGCGACGGCGAACAGCTGCGGCCTGCGCTTCCCGTTCTGCAGGGCCCGCGCTGCCCTGAACATCTTCGCGGCCGACGCGAGCTGGCGTGACGGCGCGGGCCATTTCGGATTCGCCGCCTTCGAGCCGCGGGCCCGCGCCGTGATGCCCAGCATGCGGATGCACCAGAGCATGTCGGGCGACAGTCCCGAACGGCGGCCGCTCGCGCGCGGCTGCGCGAGGTCGTCGCGCACGGCATTCCACAACTCGTGGCCGGACTTCTTCTTGTCGATATCGAGGACGAGGTCGATGGCCGGCTCGATCTTCGTGAACCACCAGCGCGACAGCGGCAGGAGCCGCGTAACCAGCGTGTCGAAGGAGAAGCGGCCGCAGGCGACGGACTGGTTATAGGTACACGGCGCCGCGCCGCGTACCCCGGCGAGCGCATCGTTGACGGCGACGCTCAGGCGCCCCGCCGTGGTCGAGCGCAGCGGGATCAGCAGGAGGTCGACGGCCTCCTGTCGGCGTTCCAGCAAGCGCCGCCAGACGTCGGTGCGCACCGGAGAGTGTTGCAGGAAACCGCGCTGGTCCCGGATCTCCTGGACGAGTTTCGCGATGATTTCTCTGGCAGCCGGCATAGCCAGGTTCCTCCGTACGTTCGCTCAGCCCAGGCGGACTTTGGCGGCCGACGCACTGCTCTTGCGCAGCGCAGCAACGACCTTGCCGAGCGCCGCCTGCAACGCAGCTTCCCTGATCGCGATTGCCTGGACCTGCCTGACGAGCTTCGCGATCGACCGGATCTCGGCAACGGTCGGCGCCGCGACGATCTTCTTCGCCGCCCGCGCTTCCAGGATGCGCGAGTTCAGGACGGATATGCGGCGTGCCGCCGCCGTCTTGCGGCGCAGCTCGCGCTTGTACTTGCGGCCCAGGCGCTGCTTCAGCGCGATCATCCTGCCCAGTTTCTCCCAGGCGGCCATATGCACCGCTTTGGCGGCGGTGAGTGCGTCCACCGCCTGCTTCCTGGTCGCTGTCGAACCCGGCATCGCCGGCACCCCGCTGTATCAGTTGTCGTTGTCTTCCTCTTCGAGCTTGTCGAGTTCCCTGTCGACTTCCTGCAGATACGCAACCACGAATTTCAGCGCATCGTCGCCTGCGCGCGGCGCCGCAAGGACGTTCAGCTTGCCGCGCAGCGCGCGCACCTTCCTGAAATTCACCGCGACCTCGTCCGCGGCCTGCTCCTGCATCGCCTCGAGCCTGTCGCGCAGCGCCTGCCTCGCCGCCTCGCGAGCCTGCCAGGCCGTCAGCGTCGATTGCGCGAATCCCGGCAACGTCGATTCGACGGTTGCCACGGACGCGCCGCGCAGGCTCGCGAGGTACGCATCGGCGTTCCTCGAGAAGAACTCGTCGATGTCGACGCTTCGCAAGCTGTCGATCTCCTCGTTCGCGAGCTTCGCCGCCTCGCCGAGATACGCATTGTGATCCCTGACGATGGCGGAGAGCTCCGACTGCAGCTCGTCGAGCTTCGCCGCGGCGGCGACGGCGGCATGGTCGACGGCATCCGGCGTCGCGCAGCCGCAGGACACGGCGCAGACGCAAACGAGAACAAGTGACGGTCTGAAGTTCGTCATCTCCGATAGGCCCTAGTCCACGTTGTCGCCGATGAAGGCGAGCGCGCCGACCTGGGTGGCCGCGAGCGCGAGCGAGGCCATGTCGTCCGGGTGGATGCCGCCCGCGTAGTAGATCTGCAGCGCGTCCGCGGCCTGTTGAACCAGGCTCAGGTGCTGCCGGGCATTGATCGACGACACGCGCAGCGCCCCGCGGTGCCGCATGCGCTCCAGCTCGATCAGCAGGTTCTCGTCCCGGGGCAGCTCGGAGAACTGCAGCAGCATCAGGCGCTCGACCAGGCCGACGGCCGGGCGCGGATCGGGAACGGTCGGTCCGCATCCGGCGGGCGACGCGGCGGCGGCGATGAACCCGGCCAGCGTGGAATCCGTATCCGGCGGCGCGCAGGCGCCCGCCGTCGCCCAGGCGTCGAGTGCGCTGCGCGCAGGCAGCACGAGGTTCTCGCGGAACACCGCGTCCCGCCTGTCGAAGCTGTCCCGCAGCGTTTCGAGACGCCGCAAGTGCGCACGAAACGCGAGCAGGCGCTCGGTCTCGAGCTGCGTCACCTCGCGTTTCAGTTGCCCGAAGAGCTCGCGTGCGTCCGCGACGGCGGCGAGTCTCGCCCGCGCCTGCTCGATCTGCCCGTCGAGCCACTCGAGCCGGGCGTCGATCCGGCCGATGGTCTCTTCCAGCGGCGAGACGTCCTTCTGCCGATCCCGGAGCAATGCCCTGATCGTCTTCTGCCGATCGAGGGCCGCGTTGACGTCGACGACGGCCGACGCGATCGCGTCGTCGAGCGCGTCACGCGCTTCGGCGTGCGCCGCTACGGTTTCCTCGATTACCCTGGCCGCGTCCTCGTTCGTAAGCTCCGGCAGATCGTCGAGGAACGCCGCGAGCTCGTTCTTGCGGTGCTCGTCGAGAAACTCGCTGCGCACCGCGCCGATCGAGTCGACGTTGCCCAGCATCGCATCGAAGCCGAACTCCGTCTCCGCAACCTCGGCGGCGAGCTCAGCCGCCCGCTGTGCCGCCGAGTGCTTGCCGGCGTCGTGCACGCGCAACGTGCCGCAGGCGCTCGTCAGAGCTGCAATCGCTACGGCGAATATCGGGGCCGCGTATCGCGTCATGAGGCCTCCTCCGGCTCCGCTTCCTCCGCCGGTTCCGGGTCGGCGTCGGGTAGCGCGCAGGCGTCCGCGGCGACGATCAGCAGTCGTTTGTCGCGGGCCGCGAGAAAGGGGTATGCGGCGCGCACCGATTCCCGGGGGATGCCGACGACGAGCCGGGCGCCCTGCTCGAGCGATCCGGCGATCCTGAGCGGCGGGCCGCAATCCCCGCCTCTTGCGTCATCGCTTTCGCCGGCGACAGTGCAAAACCGGGCGCATCGTACGGCATCGAGGACCGGGCCGGGCGCGATGCCGAGGGTATCGGTCGGGACGAGCATCACCTCGTAATCGGTCAGCAGTTCCTCGATGTCGATTTCGGGCTCGATATCGGCCGGCGGCGGTTCGACGACGTCGCCGCTGTGCGCCGAGTAGTGCACCGCGCCGCCCAGCGCCAGCATGACGACGACGACCAGGACCGCGACCCACCATCCCTCATGCATCGCCGCTCACCTGAATACCTCGCGCAGGCGGTCGCCGATGTCCGTAAGGAGCGACTCGATCCGGCTCTCGCCGTCGTCGTCGAGCGGGACCGCGGCGTCCGCGGCCGGGTCGCCGAGCGCGTCGCCGTGCTCGTACTCGAGCGCGTCGCCGCTTCCCAGTGCGATATGCCCCATCACCCGGTTCCAGAGCGCGACTTCTTCCCCGGAATCGGCGGGTTTGCCGATATGCAGGAGCTCCAGGAGGTCGAAGCGGAACAGGTCGACGGCGCTGCGCAGCACCTCGCCGTGCCGCCGGGCCGCCTGCACGGCGAGCGCGTAGAACAGCGTGCTCGCCAGCGCCGACGCGCCGACGAGGACGATGAAACTCGCCGGCGTCGCGGACAGGACGGCCATCGGCAGGAACCACACGAGCCCGTAGACCGCCGCGAGCACGGTCATCACGACGTTGGCATCCACGTGCGATTGCGTGCTCTCCAGCAGACTGCTGAAGCTCGCGTCCTCGTCGATGAGCTTCTGCAGACGCGGGCGGATGAGGTCGATGCTGATGCCGTAACGAACCTCGGCGTAGGAACGCTGGATCTCGGACATATTGGCGAGCGCCGTGGGACCGATGGCGAGATGGTCGTTGGGGAAACGATACGACAGCCGCGACGACAGCCGCGAATATTCGCTCTCGACTTTTGCCAACGCGTATTGTGCGAGATGCGGCAGCTCGGCCGCGGCAGCGGCGAGATTCCCGTCGCCGGCCGGTGAGAGCTTCCGGTAGGCATCGGGCGTGCAGGCCCCGACGATCTCGTCGTAACAGGACTCCAGGCTCCGATAATCGATGCGTTCCTGCCTCGCCCGTTTCGCCTTCAGTTCGGTCGACCTGGCCGCCAGCGACCCGAGATCGTCGCCGCCGGCCGGCTTCACCCCGTCTTTGCCGCGTACGCCGACGAGCGCTTCGTACAGCGTATTCGCCCATTGTTTGCTGCCGAGTTCGACCGTGGCGGCATCGTCCGTCCCGGGATCAACGTTGCGTGCTTCGAACACGTCCATCGATGCGACTTTTCGCAGTGCGAAGAGATCGCTGCGCAGGGCCTGACGCCGCTCTTCGAGCTGCCTGCGATACGCGGCCTGGAAAGCCGTGAGCCGGTCGCGGGCCGCCGGCCAGAGGTAGCGGCCTTCGAGCAACTCGCGAAACGTCGCACGGAACGACCAGACGACGTACGCCGCAACGATCAGCGCGAGCAGTCGGAGGGAGAGCAGGCCGCCGATGGTATCTAGATCGTCGAGTTGCGCGGCGATCGACGCCCAGTATTCGGGCCGGACGACGCTGACCGGCCAGAACGAGGCGAGTACGAAGAGGACCGTGGGCAGGAAGCCCGAGATCAGGAAGTTCCTGCTGATCAGGCTCTGGAGCGATTCGCTCAGAGAGCTGAGACCCGGGATCATCGGTCTGCTCCGGCTAGTAGCACTTGAGCTTGCCGTCGCACGTGACGACGTGGCAGTTCTTCCCCGTATCGGACCGGCTGCCGTCCCGCGTGTGTTTCTCCGGCTTGTTGCATTCGCACACGGCCCGGCCCAGGGCGGCTTCCAGGCGTTCGCTGCGGGTGATCAGCGTTGCCCTGTCGCCGTGCACGCCGGCGAGCAGGTAGTCGGTCCCCGCGCGCCTGAAGACCGGTTCGTAGGCCTTGCCGGCCCGACCGGTCCTGAACACGGACCGGATGCCGTCTTCGACGCCCGCATCCATCGGGGCGAGTTTTTGCCGGGGGGCGCGCGCCAGGCGCCGGCCTTCGACATCGCGGACGGCGGTGACGCCTTTCTTTCTTGCGGCGAGCAGGTCGCCGGCGTGCAGCACCCGCTGCTTGCCCCGGTCCGTCACGAACGCATGCGTCGACGGCAACCTGAGCAGC
>JAKSCZ010000337.1 GCA_022360335.1 Pseudomonadota bacterium | reverse complement strand
TGCTCGGCGGAGACGACGAAGCGCTCGGTTTCCAGCTCACGATGGCGATCTTCGCGGTGTCCTCGATCGTGCTGTTCTGGGTGACGTTCGCGACGACGAGAGAACGCGTTGCCCCGGTCCAGGGCGAAACCGATATCCGGAACGATCTTCGCGCAGTCATGCGCAACGGTCCCTGGATCGTGCTGTTCGTCGCCGCGGTGTTCACGCTCATGAACGTCGCCGTGCGTAACGCATCCCTGATGTACTATTTCAAGTACTACGTCGGCGACGACGGCACGCCGATATTCCTGATCTTCGACAAGACCGCCGTGTTCCTGTCGCTCGGCCTGCTGGCCACGATCGTCGGCATCGCCTCGACCAGCGCGCTCGTCAGGCGCTTCGAGAAGCGCAGCCTGTTGATTGCGCTGACAATACTGAACGCCGTCACCCTGGCCGTGTTCTACATTATACCGCCGGAGCAGTACGGGCTGATGGTCGCCGTGAACTGCATCGGCACGCTCGTCATCGGGCCGACGCCGCCGCTCGTCTGGTCCATGTACGCCGATACCGCCGATTACGGCGAATGGAAGACGGGCCGCCGCACGACCGCACTGGTCTTCTCCAGCCTGCAGTTTGCGCAGAAACTGGGGCTGGCCGTCGGCGCGGGCCTGTCGGGCATCGTCCTCGGCCTGTTCGGTTTCGTCGCCAACGAAATCCAGACCGACACCTCGCTGGCCGGAATCCGCTTCATGTTCAGCATCTTCCCGGCAATACTCGCCGTGCTGGGGGCCGTTGCGATCTTCTTCTACCGGATCGACTCGGGAACGATCCGGGAATTCGAGCGCGATCTCGCACAGCGCCACGCGACCTGACGGCGCGGCGCCTGCCTCGCGCCGTCAGTCGGCGGCGTCGAGCAGGAGCTGCCTGAAGAACGCTCCCTGCTCGCTGGGCGTGAATTCCCAGTCCTCGATCATCACGGGCGACCAGTCCGGATCGAATACCCATCCCGTCCAGGAGAGACCTTTGCTTTCGATGTACTCGGCGATCATCGGCCCGTAACGGCCGTCGTCGATCACGGGGACGTGGGCGCCGTGGCCGTCCTCGCGAACCCAGCCGATCTCGGTCAGGATCATCGGGTAGGTGTCCGCAACGAAGCCCCAATACTCCTCCCACAGCGCGAAGAAGTGCTCCTTCCCGGGCACTGCAGGCGTCGCTTTCTGCGGGTACGGATGCGCTGCGTAGGCTATCCCCTCCCGCTCGACCGGCTCATCGCGCACATAGCGCAGATCGTAGGCCCAGTTGAAGCCGGTCACGAGAGGGATCACGTCCGGGTCGCGCGCCCGGATCATGTCGATCAGGTATTCGTTGAGCGCTCTCCACTCGCTCCAGTCGCGCCTGCCGAGCGTGTTCTCCAGCGTCGTCGGCTCGTTGAACAGTTCGTACACGGCGACGGTCGGCACGCCCTGGTAGCGGAACGCGATATCGCGCCAGAACGAAAGCGTCTCCTGCCTGGTCGTCACGTACATGTCGTGCTGGTACAGCTCGGACGGCAGATAGCCGATCGAGTGCCAGTCGATGATCAGGTACATGCCCAGTTCGTTGGCCCAGCGTACGGCGTCGTCGATCAGTTCGAGGTATTCGTCCCGGCCGCGATACCGCCAGGCGGAAGGGTGCACCGGCAGGCGCACGGTGTTCGCTCCCCACGCCCTGATCTCGTCGAACAGGCGCCGGTCCCACTGGCCGTCCGTCACCAGCTTGGACGGATCGGCGACGTTCATGCCCCGGAACACGAAGGTATTGCCCCGCTCGTCGACGAAGCGCTTACCCTCCACGCGTATGACGTCCTGCTCGACCGTCAGGGAATCGCGCTCCAGTTGCGTCGGATACGGCTGCTCCCAGAAACGCTCCGGCGCATCGTTTGCCTGCGCCGCCATCGCCAGCGGCAGCGCCGTCGCGAGTCCGCGCATCATTCTGCTCGGTTTCATGGTGATCCTCTTTAAGAAGAGTGTCGTCCGGTTCACGTGCGGCGTCCGTCGAAAACCGGGGCCGTACTTTCCCGGACGAGGAGCTCATGCGGCATCACGTGGCGCATCTTGTCGGGCCGCTTGCCGTCTATCAGGTCGAGCAGCAGGGCCGCGCAGGTCGTGCCGATGTCGGCGGCCGGCTGCGCGATCGTCGTCAGCGGCGGCGCAACGTACCGCGCGAACGGAATGTTGTCGAAACCGATCACGCTGATGTCGCCGGGCACGTCGAAGCCGCGCTCGCGCAACACGGCCATGCAGCCGAGCGCAATCTCGTCACTGAAACAAAGGATCGCGCTGGGGCGCTGCTTTTCCATGAGCAATGAGCGGGCCGCCGCTTCGCCTCCTCCGAGCGTGTACTCGCCGTACACGACCAGGCGATCGTTGATCTCGATCCCGGCGTCGGCCATCGCCCTGCTGAAACCGTCCAGACGCCGGCGACTGCTCGTCGTCGCCATATCGCCGGTCACGAGCGCGATATCCTTGTGGCCGAGGTCGATCAGGTGGTTGGCCGCGTCGACGGCCGCCGTAAAATCGTCGATACCCACCATCGGCAATTCGTCGTACCCGGCGAACTCGCAGCCGTTGACGAGCGGCGGCAGTTCGTCGATGTCGAGTTGTCCCTCGCCGATCCTGAACGGCATACGGTGTGACATCAGGATGATGCCGTCCGCCTGGCCCGAACGCGCCATCGCGGCGAACTCGCGCTCCCGCTGCGGCGAACCCTGCGTATCGCCGAGCAGGACGGAATAGCCGCGCGCGTGCGCCGTCTTCTCGATCGCCTTGATGATGCCCGAGTTGTGGTTGTCCGCGACGTCGGGGATGATCGCGACGATGCATCCCGAACGGGCCGTTCGCAGGCTGCGCGCAAGCCGGTTGGGCGCATAGCCGACCTCGTCCGCGGCGGCGAGCACTTTGCGGCGCGTCTGCTCCGAGACGCGCCCGGGATTGCGAAACGCGTGCGACACGGTGGCGATCGAAACGCCGGCCTTGGCGGCGATGTCCTTGATGCCGATTTTTGCCATAAACTATTGATTTTCAGGAACTATAGCCATTTTAGGCGGAAGCTGAGATAATGTAAAACGTTTAACATCCAACACCGCCATGATTTCTCACCGCATCGGCAGGATCGTCATCGTCGGCGGCGGAACCGCCGGGTGGATGGCCGCTTCCGCACTGGCACGGCACCGCCGGGGGACCGGCACGTCGATCCGCCTGATCGAATCGCCGGACGTCCCGACGGTCGGCGTCGGTGAAGCAACGCTACCCGGGATTCGCGACTTTAACCAGTACCTCGGCATCGACGAGGTCGACTTCGTCCGCAAAACGCAGGCGACGTTCAAGCTCGGCATCGAATTTCGCGACTGGCACGTCGAGGGCGAACGCTTCTTCCACCCGTTCGCGGGATTCGGCGCGACGCTGAGCGGTATCGACTTTCACCACTGCCTGCACCGCGCACGGGAATCCGATCCGGATATCGACCTGGCGGCGCATTGCCTGCCGATCCGCATGGCCGAACTCGGGCGCTTCGCGCAGCCGCACCCGGAGCCCGAACACCCTCTCGCCGACTACAAGTACGCGTTCCATTTCGATGCCCTGCTGTACGCTGCGTATCTCCGCGATTACGCGGTGGACAACGACGTGGTTCATACGCAGGGTCTCGTCGTCGACGTCGGCCTGGATTCCGACTCCGGTTTCATCGAGTCCGTGCGGCTCGAATCGGGCGAAACCGTCGCCGCGGATCTTTTCGTCGACTGCACGGGATTCGCCGGTCTGCTGATCGAAAAGGCGCTCGCGACGGGTTACGAGAACTGGTCGCACTGGCTGCCGGTCAATCATGCCCTGGCCGTCGCCAGCCGGGCGGCGGGCAATCCCCGGCCCTGCACCCTGAGCACGGCGCGCGCGGCCGGCTGGCAATGGCATATCCCCTTGCAGCACCGCATCGGCAACGGCTACGTGTACTCCGCGCAATACTGCGACGACGACTCGGCACGCGAGACCTTGCTGTCCGGTCTGGACGGCGAGCCGCTGGGAGAACCCCGCCTGCTCCGTTTTACGACCGGCCTCAGGAAGAAGTTCTGGAACCGCAACTGCGTCGCGCTGGGGCTGGCATCGGGATTCCTCGAGCCGCTCGAAAGCACCAGCATCAGCCTGATCCAGACCGGCCTGACCAAGCTTCTGACGTTCTTCCCCTACGACGGCTTCAATGACGCGGATATCGCGGAAGCGAACCGGCTGGCCCGCCTGGAGATGGAGCGTATCCGGGACTTCATTATCCTGCACTATTGTCTCAACCGCAGAGCGGACGGCGAACTCTGGGAATACTGCCGCAACATGCCGCTGCCCGACGAGCTGCAACACAAGATCGACGTGTTTCGCGAACGCGGGCACCTCGTGGCCTACGAGATGGAGTCCTTCCAGTTACCGAGCTGGCTCAGCGTCTTCTTCGGGCACCGCGCGTACCCGGCGCATTGCGACGTCCGCGCCGCCGAGCTGCCGCCCGAGGACCTCGTCGACACGCTGGCCGGGATGCGGGATACGATCGCCCGGGCGGCCGAAGCCGCACCGCCGCACGAGCGGTTCATCGCGCGCCACTGCGCCGCCGGCGCCGATCCCCTGCTCGCCTGACCGCAAGCGCTTCTACCGCAGCATGGGATCCGGCTCGGCCGGACAGTGCTCGGCAAGAAACTCGCGGTGCAGAGGCAAGGTCCGGGCGGCCTCGTCCAGGTGCTCGCGGCCCGCCTTCATCGCGGCGTGCAGTTGCCGGAAGTCGCTGAGATCCACAAACGGATGGTAGTTCCGAGGGACGACGCCCATACCCGTGAATACGGCCTGCCAGCTCGGTTTCCTGAACAGGCCGTCGTCGACGATGCGCAGTTCGCCGCGCTCCGCGAACAACGCGATCTTCTCCTGCAGGCTGTCGGGCAACGGCAGCGACCGGCAGAGATTCCAGTATTCCGTATCGCGGCGGCGCGTCGTGCAGTAATGCAGGATGATGAAGTCCCGGATCTCCTCGTAGTCGCGGCGCATCCGCGCGTTGTACTCGTGTGCGAGCGCCGACCAGTCGCCGTGATCGTTCTCGAGGTTCGGGAACAGTTCCAGCAGGAACTGCACGCCGCGCGTCACGAGGTGGATCGCCGTCGACTCGAGCGGTTCGAGAAAGCCGCCGGCGAGGCCCAGCGCAACGCAGTTCCGGTTCCACAGCGCGTCGCGCATACCGGTCCGGAACGGGATGACGCGGGGCTCGTGCAGCGCTTCGCCCTCCACGGCGCCGACGAGAGTATCGATCGCCTCCTGGTCGCTGCAGTGCGCGCTCGAGAAGACGTAGCCGTTACCGATGCGATGCTGCAGCGGAATCCGCCACGTCCAGCCCGCGTCGCGAGCCGTCGATACCGTGTACGGCGTGATCTCGCCGTCGTGTGCGGTCTGCAGCGCGACGGCCTTGTCGCAGGGCAGGTAGTCTTTCCAGCTCTCGTACGGCGTCTGCAGCGCTTTTTCGCTCAGAAGGCCGCCGAATCCCGAGCAATCGAGGAACAGGTCGGCCTCGATTTCGGACCCGGTATCGAGCACGAGCACGCCGATGGCTCCGTCCTCGGCGAGTCGCACCTCGGTGACGCGCGCGTCGATGCGGGCGACGCCGCGTTGCTCGGCGAAATCCCTCAGATACCGGCCGACGAGCCCGGCATCGAAATGGAACGCGTAGGCCGCCTCCGCCAGGGCGGATTCGGAGGGCAGCCTGAACGGCAGGAAGAACCGGTCGTACTTCGCCATGACGGCGGCCGGCGCGTAGTCAGTCAGTGCGGCATCGTCGCCGTGCCGGCGCGCCTTGAGCCAGCATTGCAGGAAATCGTGACCGTCGAGCGACCTGCCCAGGGCACCGAAATGGTGGAAATAGGCATGGTCTTTCTCCAGCCAGTTCCTGAACTCGATACCGAGCTTGAAACTGGCCTGCGTCTTGCGGACGAAATCCTGCTCGTCCAGTCCGAGATTGCGGATGAAGGTCACGAACGGCGGGATGACGGCCTCGCCGACGCCGATCGTGCCGATGTCCGAGGACTCGACCAGTGTCACCGCATACTCGTCGGCGTGCAGCTGGCGGCCGAGCGCCGCCGCGGCGATCCACCCGGTACTGCCGCCGCCCACGATGACGACGCGTTTACGAGCCGCGCGCGCCGGGCCGCCCCGTCCTTCCGTCATGGCTCCTGCTCCAGTCCGGCGAGGAAGCCGCCGTGGGCCGGGACCGACTCGACGGCGTCCCGAACCGACGCCTCCATCTCCGCAAACACCCGTTCGAGGTAATCCACCTCGTAGCTGTCGACGGCGGGATCGTAGCGTAGCGGCAGGTACCCGAGGCCGTGATAGATCGCGATCCAGCTCGGCGCCTGGAAGATCTCCCAGCGGTACTTGACGAGGTGGCCGCGATTGCGGAACAGCGCCATCTTGCGGGCCAGGCTGTCGGGCACCTCGAGCTCACGGCACGCGTCCCAGAAAGGCTCGCCGGCCCGCCCGTTGAGCTTGTAATGCAGGATGATGAAATCGCGTACGCGCTCGTATTCGAGCGCGGTCATCTCGTTGAATTCGTCGATGCTGCCCCGGTCGAAGGACTTGTCCGGGAACAACAGCTTGATCTTCTCGATACCCGTCTCGATCAGGGCGATGCTCGTGCTCTCGAGCGGTTCGAGGAAACCGGCCGCCAGGCCGAGGGCGATACAGTTCCGGTGCCACGCGAGTTTGCGCCTGCCCGGCCGGAACGGGATGAAAGCGGGATCCGTGCGCGCGGGACCGGAGACGTTTTGAAAGAGCGTCTGCAACGCATCGTCGTCGCTGACGTGCCCGCTGCTGAATACGTAACCGTTGCCCTGGCGGTGCCGCAGCGGGATCTTCCATTGCCAGCCGGCGGCATGCGCAATCGAGCGCGTGTACGGCGGCGGGTTCGCGCCGTCGTCGTCGTGACCGGTCTGCAGGGCGACGGCACGGTCGCAGAACAGCCAGTCGGACCAGTCCTCGTAGCCGGTCTCCAGGGCACCTTCGATGAGCAGCCCCCGGAACCCGGAACAGTCGATGAACAGGTCGCCCTCGAGGATGCGCGCGTCGGCGAGTTTCACCGACTCGATGAAGCCGTCCTCGCCGCGCAATCCGACCTCCTCGATCAGCCCGTCCACGGCCTCCACGCCGTTTGCAAGCGCAACGTCCTTCATGAGCCGGGCGAACAGACCCGCGTCGAAGTGCAACGCCCAGTCGAAAATCGACAGCGGCGAGGCCGGGTTCGGCGCCGGCATCGTGAACCTGCCCGCATCCGCGAGCTGCACGCCCAACGAATACTGCGGCAGGTCCGCGCCGAGGCCCAGCGCGTTCATCTTCAACCAGAAATGGTGGAATCCGATGCCGCGCACGTCGTGACCGAACAGGCCGAACGGATGATAGAAGCCGGCGCCCGGCCGGCGCCAGCCGTCGAAGCGGATCGCCAGCTTGCAGGTCGCCTGCGTCGCCTTCATCACGTCCTCGTCGGCGATGCCGAGGTCGCGGTAGAAGCGCCGTATGGACGGGATCGTCGCCTCGCCGACGCCGATCGTACCGATCGCCGACGACTCGACGAGCGTGATCCGCAGACCCGAATTGCGGAAATGACGGGCCAGGCTGGCCGCGGTCATCCAGCCCGCCGTACCGCCGCCGACGATGACCAGCCGCTCGATGTCGTTGGTGTTCAATTCGCTTACCGCTGCACAGGCGCCGAAAAGGGAAAAGCCGTGTCAGAGGGGGATTCTGCCACGGCTTCTCGACGGGGTGATACCGGATGGGGCTCACCTGGTCATGCTTTTCACCACCTGCCGCGAACGCCGACCGTGAACCGCGGTTCGTAGTAGTTCTGGTACGCGTACTGGTCCTGCCACTGCATGTAGTAGTCCTCGTACGACCCCGTCACGTTCGAACCCTGCAGGAACACCGTCATGTTGTCGTTGATGTCGTAACTCGCCGAAACGTCCACGTAGTCGACCGCGTCCTGGTAGACGGTCAGGTTACCCGAGGTACGGCCCCTTTCGCGCAGCCTGTCCGAGCGATAGTTGTAGGCGACACGGGCCTGGAAGCCGGCGTCGTTCTCGTACCAGACGATGAAGTTGACCTGATCCTCCGAATTCTCGGGGAACGGCAGCTTGGCGCCGCTGATATCGGTCGCGTTCTGCTCGCTGGGCGAGTAGGTGTAGTTCGCGTCGATGCCGAAGTCGCTGATGAAGCCGTCCGTGAAGTCGCTGAACGCGACACGCCCGGCGAGTTCCGCGCCCTCGATCGTGCCGCCGTCGCCCTCGATCGGCGCCGAGACGTTGATCGTGCGGCGGACGATGCCGTCGGGGTCCGGGAACTGCATCGGGATCGTGCCGTTGTCGACGAAGCTCTCGATGTCGACGTAGAACAGGGCCGCGCTGACCATGCTCGCCGAACCGAGATACCACTCGGCCGACAAGTCGAAGTTGCTGGCGCGCCACGGGTCCAGGTCCGGGTTGCCGCCGAGCGACGCCTGGTTCACGACGAAGAAGCCGAGGTCCTGGTTGAACGAGGTCTGGATGGCCAGGCCGTCGCCCCAGAAGTTGAGATCCAGCGGCGTCATCGTCTTGGCGGCGCCGAAACGCAAGCGGAAGTCGTCGGTCACGTCGTACGCCAGGTTCAACGCAGGCAAGGTATCCGTGTACTTCACCCGCGTGACCGTGTCGCCGTCGTCGACGTTCGTGTTGCCGTAGGGGATTCCGGCGCCGGCGATGTTCTGCTTGATGATCTTCTCGGTCTCGACGACACGCACGCCGAGATTACCGCTCAGCTTGCCGGACTCGAAGTTGACCTGGGCGTAATACGTCGTTTCGTCGAGATCGATGTCGTAGGACGTACCCGGGATGATCCTCCTCTCGACCGAGCCGAATACCCGCGTGTGGAATGCGGCCGGATCGTCGTAGTCGGCCGGGTCGACCGCCCAGACGCCCGGGATACTGCCGACCGGTCCGAAGTCCGTGACCCAGATCACGTTGTTGTTGGCGCCGAGCGCCGTAGGCGGCAGTACCGTGTAGCCCTCGAAAGCGCCGTTGACGTTTTCCCCGGCCTGGCAGGCACCCGTATGCAGCTTGACGTCCGTCGCCTTCCACTGGGCGCCGCACTGTTCGGCATAGAACGGCGAGAAGTAGTGGAAGCGTTCTTCCTGCACCTCGCGCTGCGAACGCCGCACGCCGACGTCGATACTCGTGATGAAACCGCCGTCGTCGAAGACGTAGCTGCCGTCGAAGCGCATGGCATCGAGTCTGGCCTTGCTGTCCGCATTGTTCTCGGACGAGTAGGCGCCGATGTTGTAACTCGCCTCGTTCGCCATGTAGTCGGCCAGCGTGGCGCCGGCGCCCAGGCCGCCG
>JAKSCZ010000133.1 GCA_022360335.1 Pseudomonadota bacterium | reverse complement strand
CTGTCCCTGCGGATCGACCCTGATGGAGACTTTCGACGATCTCCGGGCGGAACTGCACGCGTACGCATCGCCGCGCAACGGGCTGCCGCCCGGGACGGACGGCGCAAGCCGCGCGCCGGCCGGGCAGGCAACGCCGGGGCAGCCGATCGACGAGGAACTGGGCATCGGGTTCACCGAGATGTTCACCGCAGAGCCCGTTTGCTGGAACGATGCATGGTACGAGGGCCTGCGGCCCAGCGGCGGCGACGCGTTTCCCAAGCGCTGCCCCAGCTGCGACCGGGTCTACGAGACGCCGGAGGATTTCTTCCAGGAGACGGCGCCGACCGGAACCGACCGGACCGGCCTGAAGCAGGCCGTCGACGAGAGCGAGGGTGTATTCGTCGAGGCGTTCCGGAACTGCGTGTGCGGATCGACCCTGATGGACAGTTTCTCCGATCGGCGCGACATGTCGGCGGCAGGGAATGCGCGCCGGGAGAAATTCAGCGAACTCCTGGTGTACCTGGTCGAGAAAGGCATCGATGCCGGGACCGCCCGTGAGGAGCTTCTCGAGGTGATTCGCGGCGGCAAGAGCGAGTTGCTGTCCGGGATCAGGCCTCCCGGAGCGCAGGCCCGGACGACGAGTTCGATGCCCGGCGCGGGAAAGCCCGTGAACCGGTCGCCGGGCGGCTGCGGCGTAGTCCGCGTCCTGTTCGTCGACGCGCGGGATGCGGTCGCCGCGACCCTGGGCGACAGGCTGGCGCAGCAGGCGGATATCGAGCTGATCCGCTGCGTCGATCCGGACGATGCGCCGATTACCGCTGCGTACGTCGGACCGACCGTCATCATCGTGGTCCTGCCTGCGTCTGCCGATGCGGGCCTTGCGCTCGTGGGCGCTCTGCGAGCGGTCGACGGTTGCCGGGACGTTCCGATCGTCGTGCTGTCGTCCGGCGGCGCGGCCGCGACCCGCAAAGCCGCGTTCCTGGCCGGGGCCAGCGACTTCCTCGACGGCGAACCCGATGCACTCGAGATGATCTCCCGCCTTCGCTATCACTCCGGCGCCTGTATGGCGCACAGGGAATTGCGCTCGGTCACCGACGAACTCGAGAAGGCGCAGGGCCAGCTGTTCCAGTCCGAGAAGATGGCATCGGTGGGCATGCTGGCCGCCGGTGTGGCCCACGAGATCAACAACCCGATCGCATTCATTACGTCGAACCTGAACAGTCTCAACAATTACCATCGCGACGTTTTCGGCATGCTCGACGCTTATGCGGAAATCGAACAACGGGTTTCCGACACCGGCCTGGTGACGGTCGATTCGCTGAAGCAGGCCGTGAGACTCGACGATCTCCGGAAAGACGTCAGGCAGATCCTCGACGAATGCAGGGACGGACTGACGCGGGTGCGCAAGATCCTCGAAAACCTGAAGAGTTTCTCGCGCAAGGGCGAATCCGACTGGCAGCAGGCCGACCTGCACGAGGAGCTGGAACGCGCGCTGACCCTCGCAACCAACGAGATCAAGTACAAGGCCGATGTCGTCAGGAACTACGGCGACCTGCCGCAGGTACGCTGTATACCGTCCCGGATCGGCCAGGTCTTCCTGAACCTGCTCGTCAACGCAGCGCACGCAATCGAGGGCCGCGGCCGGATAACGATCACGACGTCGGTGACGGCGGCGCCCCCGGATCTCGAGGCCGGCGCGGCCGGCGAAGGCGAATGGGTGCGGGTCGACGTCAGCGACACGGGCTGCGGCATCGACGCCGCGACGGCGGCACGTATTTTCGAGCCGTTCTTCACGACCAAGGATGTCGGCAAGGGGACCGGCCTCGGTTTGTCGGTTTCGCACGGCATCATCCGGGATCACGGCGGGCGCATCGGGGTCGAGAGCGAACCCGGTCGCGGCACGACGTTCAGCATCCGGCTTCCGGCCGGCCGCCGGGACGGCCCGGCAGGTTCATGACACTGCCCGAGAGGAATACAGCATGGTAAGGATCATGATCGTCGACGACGAACCCAATATCCTGAGTTCGCTGCATCGAGTACTGAAGCGCAAGGGTGAGTGGGAGATCGAGACCTACGACGACGTCCAGGAGGCGCTGAAACGGGCGCAGACGATGACGTTCGAACTGGTCATTTCCGATTACAGGATGCCGGTGATGGACGGCGTGGAGTTCCTCAACGAGATCAGGAAGTATCAGCCCGAGGCGATGCGTATCATCCTGAGCGGCTTTACCGAACTGCAGGCGCTGCTCGATGCGATCAACGAGGCCGAGGT
>JAKSCZ010000643.1 GCA_022360335.1 Pseudomonadota bacterium | reverse complement strand
CCCTGCGCACTTCGTCGGCCGACACGTCCTCCTGCGGCGGCAGGCGTACCAGCACGTCCGTGTCCCGGCCGAATCGTTGCACCTGGGCATCGTCGAATCCGGCGGCCGAGAGGTCGCCCCGCATCCGTTCGAGATTCGCCGCTTGCGAATAGCCGACCTCGAGCAGCACGCCGCCCGTGAAATCGATCCCGAACTGCAGCCCGCGGGTGTACAGCGAAACGAACGACATGGAAACGACCAGCACCGAAAATACCAGCGCGATCTTGCGACGCGACGGACTCAGGAAGTCGATGCTGGTCTTTTCCTTTATCAGTCTCATCCCGATCTCCCTATACCGGCAGCGACTGCAGCCTGCGCCCGCCGAACGCGAGATTGGCGATGGCACGTGTGCCGACGATCGCCGTGAACATCGACGTGACGATGCCGAGCAGCAGCGTAATCGCAAAACCCTTGATAGGACCCGTACCGAGCGCAAACAGCACGATCGCGGCGATCAGCGTCGTAACGTTCGCGTCGGTAATCGAGCTCAGCGCCTTGCCGTAACCCGAATCGATCGCCGTCTGCGGCGACGCGCCGGCGGACAGCTCCTCGCGTATGCGTTCGAAGATGAGCACGTTGGCATCGACCGCCATACCGACGGTCAGCACGATGCCCGCGATACCCGGCAACGTCAGTGACGCGCCGAGGATCGACAACAACGCGACGATGAAGATCAGATTGGAGAACAGCGCGACGTCGGCGATGAGGCCGAATGCGCGATAGTAGATCCCCATGAAAACGATCACGGCGAGAAAGCCGATCTTGATGGCGTTGAAGCCGCGATCGATGTTGTCCTGCCCGAGACTCGGGCCGATCGTGCGTTCGTCGATCTTGAAGACGGGAGCCGCGAGTGCGCCGGCGCGCAGCAGCAGCGCGAGGTTGACGGCTTCGGGGCCGGTCAGCCCGCTGATCTGAAAGCGGTCCTTGAAGACGCCCTGTATCGTCGCCGTGTTGACGATCTCCTCGACCTTGATCGTGCGCGTCTCCTCGACGCCGTTGTGTACGATCTTCTCGCGTTTGGTCTCGATGAACACGGTCGACATCGGCTTCCTGAGGTTGCTCATCGTGGTCTCGAGCATGCGCTCGCCGCCGGCCGAATCCAGCGTAATCGAGACGATGGGCCGGCCCTGGTCCTGGCCGACGCGCGCATCGATGATCTGGTCGCCCGAAGCGATGACCTGCCGCTTGAGCAACTGCGACGGTTCGCTGCCCCGGCCCGGATAGCGGCGCGAGCCGGGCTCGTCGCCGGTCGTATCCACGAGGCGGAACTCCAGCGTCGCCGTCGCAGTCAGGATGTCGTTGAGCTGGTTCGGGTCCTGCACGCCCGGCAACTGCACGACGATGCGATCGACGCCCTGGCGCTGCACGAGCGGCTCGGCGACACCGAGCTGATTGACGCGGTTCCTGAGCGTCGTCAGGTTCTGCTCGATCGCAAAATCCTGGCGCTCCTTGATCTGCGTCTCGCTCATTCGCACCGTCAACGACTTGCCGTCCGCGCCCTCCGCAATCAATACGTCCTGGTCGGCGCGCCGGATGATGTCGGTCGCACGCTGCACGTCCTCGGAACCGGTCAGGCGCACGGTGATGGTCCGGCCGTCGAGATCGACGCGGTTGCGAATCCTGGCATCTCGCAGCCGGTCGTTGAAGTCGTCCTGGTATCCCCTGAGCCGACTCTCGATGGCCGTCCCCATGTCCACTTCGAGGAGCACGTAAACGCCGCCGCGCAAATCGAGGCCGAGGCTCATCGGATTGAGTCCGAGGGCGCGGACCCAGGCCGGCAGCTTCGGCGTGAGCGTCGTCGCGACGTTGGCGACGCGCGAATACGCGTTCCTGAGCTCCTCGCCGGCGATCTCCTGGTCGTCGACACTGTCGAAACGAATCACGACCCGGCCATCGTTCAGATAGGCCGCCTCAGGCGTCACGCCGGCCGCTTCGACCGTGTCGACGAATTCCTCGAGCCGGGCCTCGGAGTACGGCTCGCCGTCGTTTGCGGCAATCTGCACGGCTTCGACGCTGCCGTACAGGTTGGGCAGCGCAAACAGGCAACCCGCGAGCAGAATCGCGAACACCAGCGCGTTCAGCCAGCCGGGATATTTGTTCATGCTTCGTCGTACGTGCCCTTCGGTACGACCATCGAGACGCTCTGCTTCTGCACCTTGATCTCGGTGTTGTCGCCGATCCGGATGACGGCGTAGTGCTCGCTGACGCCCGTGATCACGCCGAGGATACCGCCCGCGGTCAGCACCTCGTCGCCCACCTGCAAACCGGACACCAGCTCCTGGTGTTGTTTCTGCTTCTTTTGTTGCGGGCGAATGAGCAGAAAATAGAAGGCGGCGAACATCAGTACCATCATGATGATGAAACTGGTGCCTCCACCCTGCGATTGCGCGCCTTGCGCGTAGGCGTTCTGAATGAAGAAATCCATGAGAGGTCCTGGGGGGAAACAGCGCGATATTATGGCATAAGCGCCCGAGTTGGGGGCGAGTCCGGAGAACCCAAGGCCCGGACGCGGAATCAGCGGTCGCCGGCGTACGCGGCGCGCAGCGCCGCGGCGAACCCGGCCAGCGTTCCGGCCGCGATCGCGGCGCGGATGTCCCGCATAAGCTTCTGATAATAATGAAGATTATGCATCGTCGCCAGGCGCGGACCGAGGATTTCGCCGCATTTCTCCAGGTGCCGGAGGTACGCCAGGCTGTAGTTGCGGCACGTATAGCACTCACAGCCGGGATCCGGCGGCGCCGTGTCGTCGGCGTAACGTGCATGCCGGAACCTGACGTGACCCCTCGATGTGAACAGGTTGCCGTTGCGTGCATGGCGCGTCGGTATCACGCAATCGAATAGGTCGATTCCGCGCAGCACGGCTTCGGCGATGTCGACCGGCGTACCGACACCCATCAGGTAACGCGGCGCGCCGCCGGGCATCAGCGGCACGAGCGCATCGAGAACGGCGAGACGCTCCTGCTCGGGTTCGCCGACCGCGAGGCCGCCGATCGCATAACCGTCGAAGCCAATGTCGGCCAGCCCGGCCATCGACTCCTCGCGAAGCGCGTCGTACATGCCGCCCTGCACGATGCCGAACAGCGCCTCGCCCCGGCCGGGCTCGTCGTTCCTGAGTTCATCGAAGCGGGCGCGGCTGCGTCCGGCCCATCTGAGCGACAGCTCCATCGACGCGCGCGCTTGCCATTCGCTCGCGGGATACGGCGTGCACTCGTCGAAGATCATCGTGACGTCGGCATCGAGATCGTGCTGCACCTCCATCGACGTCTCGGGCGTCAGGAACACGGCGTCGCCATCGACCGGCGACCGGAAACCGACCCCCTCCTCGGACACCTTGCGCATCGCGGCGAGCGAGAATACCTGGAAGCCGCCCGAGTCGGTCAGGATCGGTCCGGGCCAGTTCATGAACTCGTGCAAGCCGCCGTGCTTGCGAATCACCCCGGCGCCCGGCCGCAGCATCAGGTGGAACGTGTTGCCGAGGACGATGTCCGCGCCGTCGGCCGCCACTTCTTCCGGCGTAACGCCCTTGACCGTGCCGTAGGTCCCGACCGGCATGAACGCGGGCGTACGCACGGTACCGCGGCGGAACTCGAGCCGGCCGACCCGCGCCGCGCCCGACGTCCGATCGACCGCGAGCTTCACGACGCAGCCTCCGGAGTAAGGAACATCGCATCACCGTAACTGAAGAACCGGTATTTCTCGCGCACGGCATGTTCGTACGCGGCCAAGATACGTGCCTTGCCCGCGAACGCCGCGACCAGCAGCAGCAGCGACGACTGCGGCAGGTGGAAGTTCGTGATCATCGCATCGACGGCCCGGAACTCGTGGCCGGGCAGGATGAACAGGTCGGTCTCGCCTGCGAACGGCCGGAGCGTGCCGGTCGCCGCCGCGCTCTCGAGCGAGCGCACGGTCGTCGTGCCGACGGCGACGACGCGCCCGCCGGCCGCACGCGTTTGATTGACGGCGTCGACGCAGGCGGGGTTCACCTCCACGCGCTCCGCGTGCAGGCGATTCTCCTCGACCTGCTCCGCCCGCAGGTTCTGGAACGTGCCCGCGCCGACGTGCAGGGTCACGTTCGCGTGGCGTACGCCCATCGCGAGCGTCTCGCGCAGCATCGCGTCGTCGAAATGCAGGCCGGCCGTCGGCGCGGCGACGGCCCCGGGTTCCCTGGCGTACACGGTCTGGTAACGCTCGACATCCGAGTCGTCCGCATCGCGCCCGAGATACGGGGGCAGCGGCACGCTACCGTGCGATTCGAGATACGGCATCACGTCCGCAGAAAATTCGAGCGCGAAAAGATCCCCGTCGCGCCCCGTGACGACGGCCTCCGCGCCGCCGTCGAGCAACAGGCGCGCGCCCGGCTTCGGCGACTTGCCGGCACGCACGAGCGCGAGGGCGGCGCGCGCGCCGTCGACGCGTTCGATCAGGATTTCGGCTTTGCCGCCCGTCTCCTTGCGCGCTCCCAGCCGCGCCCTGATGACGCGCGTATCGTTGAACACGAGCAGGTCGCCTGCGCGCAGCACGGACGGCAGGTCTGCGAAGCCGAGGTCGCGAACGCCGTCATCGACGACGAGCAGGCGAGAGTCGCGGCGCTCCGGCGCCGGGTAGCGCGCGATCAAGTCGTCCGGCAGGTCGTAATCGAAATCCGCAATCAACATGGGCGCGCATGGTAGCAAAGCCGTGCGCGCCCGCGTGATCCCGCCGTGCGAACAGGCCCTAGTGAGCGTGCGGTACGCCGGCCGGCGCCTGCACGCCGGGCGCCGCCGCCGGAACCGCGACGTCGGGTACGAGAGCGCCGTGAAAATCGACCGGGATCTCGACATCGATCGTCATTTTCTTCCTGTCGCGCATGATGCCGAGCTTCAGCTTCTCGCCGCCCTGATACGAGCCCAGGATCTTCATCGCGTGACGCGCGTCCCTGGGCTCGCGGCCGTCGATGCTCTGGATCACGTCGCCGTCCCGAATGTCGATGGCGTCCGCATGCGGGGCGCTCACGACGAGCAGGCCTTCGTCGGTACCGAAGTACCTGCCGAGCCCTTCGTTGAGCTCGACGAGTTCGAGTTCGCCGAGGCCGGAGTGCACCCACGGGAAACCGAACTGCACCGTCAGATCCTGGAGCACCCTGGGCGCAACCGGCGCAGCGGGCACCTTGACGCTGCGCGGGCCCTGCTCGCTCATCCAGGTAAACGTGTTGCCGGCCAGGATGCGCGGTTCGGCCTCCACCGACCCGACCTTACCGTCGCGCAGGTACTCGACGGTCAGCACGTCCCCTTCTTCGACGCCCTTCATGAAGTCGAGCAGTCTGGAATTCGCCTCCTTGCGGCTCCCGGCGCTGAGCGCCTCGTCGTTGACCGACGTCAGGACGTCACCCGAGCGCAGGCCGGCTTCCGCAGCCGCACTGCCCGGTGTGACGCCGACGATCGAGACGCCCTCGACAGGAACGTCTTCGTCGCTCGTCTTGATCGTGACGCCGAGTCGCGGTCTGTTCGACATCGCGTAGCGCCGTTCGACCTCGACGATACGCGGCAGGCGCTCCTTCGTAATCTCGGCGATCTCGCGCGCGGCCGCCGCCATGCGTTCCTCGGCCTCGCGCAGCTTCTCCTCCATGGCCGCTTCGCGCGCCTCCATCGCCTGCATACGTTCGATCTCGGCGGCCTCGCGCGCCTCCTCGAAGCGGGCGCGCGCCTCGTCCTCCGCCTGCGCGGCTGCCTGGCCCGCCAGCAGCAGGACGGCTGCAGCGGGAATGATCACTTTCCACATCTTCATTCGGTCGTACTCCTCGGAATCCTAGAATGCCGCCCGTTGCGCCTGCGCATAACGCAACTGCAGCAGCGATTTCATCAGCCTGACGCGTTCGCGCCAGAACAACTCGCGATCCTCATCCGACATCCGGATGTTCGGATCATTCAACTGGTAGTCGATCGCCGCGATCCGTTCCTCGAGGTCCGAGATCGTCGCCATCGTGCTCGCGCGCTGCACACGCGGGGATGGGGGCAGCGCGCGCAGGCCGCTCTCGATCTCGCGCGATTCGCTCATCAATGCCTGCAGCGTGTTGACGCGCACGGCCTGGCCCGTCGCGATATTCTGCGGGACGACCGGCAAGGTCTGCTGCCGTAACAGGCCCGGCAGGATGACGGCCGCCACGAGTGCCGCGGCGGCAACGCCGACGCCCGCATACCAGGTCGAGCGCTTCTGCAGCAGCTTGCCCCGCAGCAGGCCCTCGGCGCCGGCCTGCCTGCGGATGCGGTGCCAGACCTCGCGCGGCGGCACCGTGTCGGGGAGCCCGCGAAGCCCGCTCTGCAGTGCAGCGTGCTCTTCCGCAGTCAGTGCACAGATCATCTCGTCGTCCTTAGCTTTGCCACTCATACCCCGGTAATCCTCAATAGCCGATCGCCGCGCCCTCGGGCTGCTCGCCTTCCGCGGAGACCTCGAGCAGCGGCCGCAAGTGCCGGTAGGCGCGCGACAGCTGCGATTTCGAAAAACTCTCCGTCCTGCCCATGAATCCGGCGATCTCCTTGTGTGTAAACCCTTCGACATCGTGTAACCAGACGACAGCACGACTGACGTCGGACAGGCTGGCCAGCGCCGCGTCCAGGTCGAGCGCGTCGTCCGGATGCCGCGAGATGCCGTGACTCAGCGCGTCGCCCTCGGTAACGTCGTGCCAGTCGTCGGCGAGCGACTGTCCGCGCCTGGTCCAGGCCGAACGCAGGAACATGAGCGCCTTGGTCACCGCGATCCGCCGGATCCAGCTGCCGAGCCGGGCTTCGCCGCGAAACTTCGGGATCGACCGCATGATCTCGATGAAGGTCTCCTGCGTGAGATCCTCGGCATGCGCCGGCACCTTCGTGAATCTCAGGCAAATCGAGTACACCGGCGTCGAAAAGGCGCGGTAGATAATCTCGTGCGCTCGAGCGTCGCCTTCCGCAGCCCGCCTGACAATCCCCGGATCGATATCGATGTCGGCAAATCTGCTCATACCTGCCATCTTAGATGCTTATGCTTTGCAAAGGGTCGCAAGGGGCTGAAACCCTGCCTATACTGTGCGCCCCGAGCCCGGACGTCGCGTCCGGGCAATGCTGCCGGGATGGCGGAACTGGTAGACGCGTCGGATTCAAAATCCGGTTTCCGAGAGGAAGTGAGGGTTCGATTCCCTCTCCCGGCACCACACAGGCGACAGGATGAAATACTGCTCCAGCTGCGGCCGCACGGTGACCTACCGCGTGCCGCAGCACGACAACCGCGAGCGCGCCGTCTGCGACAGCTGCGGTCGCGTTCATT
>JAKSCZ010000272.1 GCA_022360335.1 Pseudomonadota bacterium | reverse complement strand
TGCGCAATGATCACCTGCTCATTACGCACGATCGCAACGATGGCGGTGCCTTTCGGCAGCTCGATATCCTCGATCTTGCGGCCCACGACTTTGGAGGTGTCCTTGTCGCCGTGTGCGATTGCTTCCATGGCTTCCGCCGCGCCGCGTCTCAGCGAATGCACCTTGACGACGTCGCCGCGGCGCACGTGCGCCAGCAGCGAACCGATCGTCACCTGCTGCGGCGAGATGGCGATGTCGATGCTGCCCGACTCGACGAGATCGACATACGACGCGCGGTTGATCAGTGCCATGACCTTGCCGGCTCCGAGGCGCTTCGCCAGCATCGAGCTCAGGATGTTGGCTTCCTCGGAGTTGGTCAGCGCACAGAAGACGTCGACGTTGTCGATGTTCTCTTCGAGCAACAGCTCTTCGTCGGCGGCGTCGCCGACGAGTACGATCGCCTTGTTGAGCTGCTCGGAAATGAGGCGCGCGCGCTGCGGATTGCGCTCGATGATCTTGACCTGGTTGGTCTGCTCGAGCGCCAGCGCGAGCCGCACGCCGATGTTTCCGCCGCCGGCCACGACGACGCGCCGGACCGGATCCTCGAGTCGCCGCATCTCGCTCATGAACACCCGGATATCCTTGCGATCGGCGATGAAAAACACCTCGTCGTCTTCCTGGATCACGGTGTCGCCGTCGGGGAGCATGGCGTTACCCTGGCGGTAGATCGCGGCGATACGGGCCTCGGTGCTCGGGATGTGGTCCTTGAGCGTGGCGATGCGCTGGCCGACGAGCAGGCCGTCGCGATCCGCCTTGACGCCCACGAGGCGGACGCGGCCATCGGCGAAATCCAGAACCTGCGTCGAGCCCGGGTACAGGATGAGCTGCTCGACGAACGAACAGACGAGCTGCTCCGGGCTGATGCGCACGTCGATCGGGATCGCGTCCTGCGTGAACAGCTTGTTCGCATTCATGTACTCGGCCGAGCGAATGCGGGCGATCTTGGTCGGTGTGCGGAATTGCGTATAGGCGACCTGGCAGGCCACCATGTTCGTCTCGTCGGAGTCGGTGAGCGCAACGACGATGTCCGCGTCGGACGCCCCGGCACGCTCGAGCACTTCGGGATACGCGGCGTGGCCGACGACGGTGCGGATGTCGAGCCGATCCTGGAGTTCGCGAAGGATGTCGGGCTGCCTGTCGACGACGGTGACTTCGTTGGACTCCTCGCGGGACAGATGGTAGGCCGCGGACGAACCAACCTGCCCTGCACCGAGAATGAGGATTTTCATGTCGCGCAGTTTACATCAGTTGGCGCTACATCAAGTCCAGATTTGCGTAGCTCAGCACGAGCCATTTCGTGCCGGCGGTCTCGAAGTTGACCTCGACGCGCGCGTGCGCGCCCTGCCCCTCGCAGTTGAGGATTACGCCGTCGCCGAATTTTTTGTGCCGCACGCGCTGTCCGAGCCGGATGCCCAGCTCGTCGCCCGGCGCCGTCGAGGCAGGGCGGCGGCGCGGCGTTTTCCGCGCAGGCACCGGCCGCGATACCTGGACGCGGGGACGCAGCTCTTCGACGTGTTCATCGGGGATCTCCGCGATGAAACGCGAGGGCTGGGAGTAGCTGTCCATGCCGTGCAGGCGGCGCTGTTCCGCGTAGGTGACGTACAGCGATTGCATGGCGCGCGTGATGCCGACATAGCAAAGGCGGCGCTCCTCCTCGAGCCCGTTCGGGTCCGCGATCGAACGCTGGTGCGGAAACAGCCCGTCTTCCATGCCGCACAGGAACACGAGCGGGAATTCGAGACCCTTGGCCGAGTGCATGGTCATGAGCTGCACGCAGTCCTCCCACTCATCGGCCTGGCCCTCGCCGGCCTCGAGGGCCGCGTGCGACAGGAATTCGTCGAGCGGCGACATCTCGTTGGCGGGGTCGGGCGTGAAACTCTTCGCAGCGCTGACGAGTTCCATGAGGTTTTCGACGCGCGTCTCGCCCTTTTCACCCTTGTCCTTCTTGAAGAACTCGGCGAGACCGCTCTGGTAAATGACATGATCGACCCGGTCGTGCAGCGCCAGTCCCTTCGTCTCACGGTCCAGTCGCTCGATCAGCGACATGAACGCGGCGACCGCATTCGCTGCGCGGCCGTGCAGATCGTCGGAGGCGATCGCGCCCGCCGCGCGCCACATCGGGCACGCGTTGGCGCGCGCGTACTGGCGGATCAGATCGAGGGTCCGGGCGCCGATGCCGCGCGTCGGCTTGTTCACGACGCGCTCGAACGACGAGTCGTCGTCGCGGTGCGCCACGAGCCGCAGGTAAGCGAGCGCGTCCTTGATCTCCATGCGCTCGAAAAATCGCAGGCCGCCGTAGACGCGATACGGGATACCGCTGTTGATCAGGCCCTCTTCGAGGACGCGCGACTGTGCATTCGAGCGATACAGGATCGCCGCCTCGGCGCGCAGGTTGCCCTGTTCGATCCAGTCGCGCAGCCGGCCGATGACGAAGTCGGCCTCGTCCCGCTCGTTATAGGCGGAGTAGAGCTTGATGGGCTCGCCTTTCGCACCGTCGGTCCAGAGGTTCTTGCCGAGCCGCGACGCGTTGTTCTCGATGACCGCGTTGGCCGCGTTCAGGATCGTCGACGTCGACCGGTAATTCTGTTCCAGTTTGACGATTTTGGTACCCGGAAAGTCCGATCGGAACTGCTGGATGTGCTCGACTCGCGCACCGCGCCAGCGATAGATCGACTGGTCGTCGTCACCGACGACGAACGGCACGCCGCCGCCGCCGAGCAGGCGCAGCCACGCGTACTGGATGGCGTTGGTGTCCTGGAATTCGTCGACGAGCAGGTGCTCGAAACGGCGCCGGTAGTGCGAGAGCAGCTCCTCGTTGTCGCGTAGCAGCTCGTGTGCGCGGAGCAGGAGTTCGGCGAAGTCGACGAGGCCGCCGCGCTGGCACAGCTCCTCGTAGGACTGATAGAGGGAGATCATCTGGCGGCGATCGGGGTCGCCGCCGTCGTCGAGGTGCCGTGGACGCAGCCCCTCGTCCTTCTGTGCGTTGACGAACCACTGGATCTCCTTCGGCACCCAGCGACCGTCGTCGAGTTCGAGGTTCTTGACGAGGCGTTTGATCAGCCGCAGCTGGTCGTCCGAATCGATGATCTGGAAATTCTGCGGCAGGTCCGCCTCGCGCCAGTGCCGGCGGAGCATGCGATGCGCGAGACCGTGGAACGTGCCGATCCAGAGGTGCCGGACGGGCATGTCGAGCAAGGCCTCGATACGACCGCGCATCTCGGCCGCCGCCTTGTTCGTAAACGTCACGGCAAGCAGGCCGTGCGGCGACACGCCTTCGACGTCGATCAGCCACGCGGCGCGGTGTACGAGCACGCGTGTCTTGCCGCTGCCGGCGCCGGCGATGACGAGCGTCGGCGCGGTCGCGGCCGTGACGGCTTCGCGCTGCGCGTCGTTGAGGTTTTCGAGAATGGGTGTGACGTCCACGCTTGCAACCGGGGTGCCCGGGAAAGCGCGCAAGTTTACCGTATTAGCGCTCCCGGCGAACGCTCGGGGAGATAAGGGACAGTTACCTTATCTCCGTGACGTGCCATGTCGACGGCTCGAACAAGGGGAGATAAGGTAACTGTCCCTTATCTCCCTAGTGCTGCCACAGGACGCCCAGAACGTACTGGGTTCGTTCATACTGGATACGGATGTCGTTGGACACGGTCTCCCTGAGCCGGGCCTCGGCAAGCAGCGACAGCCGGCGCGTCAGCCGATACGATGCCCTGAGTCTGGTGTCGAGCGACTCCTGCGTCTTGTTCCCGGCGAGCGGGTTGTGGAAGGCGAAGGCGTTGGGAAAATCGTACACCCGGTACACGCCGCTGAGCTCGAGATCGAAACGGTAAGCCGGACCCCAGTGGATCTCGAAGCCGAAACTGTCGCGCGTGTAGTCGTTGTAGCCGACGTGCCGGTCGGTGCGCTCGGTACGTTCGACGTCGAAGCCGAGCCACATCGAATCGGTGATCTTCTGCCGGGCGCGCAGTTCCAGCGATACGTAGTCGTGGCGCACGCCCGGGTTACCGGCACGCTGCCGTCCATCGAGATCGAAGGACGGGCGGTCGCCGTAACGGCGGCTGTAGAATTCGGTTGTCACGCGCAGGAGCGACGTGTCGGTTAATTTGTATTGAGCGTACAGCCTGGCGAGAAAGTACTCGTGGTCGTACTCCGGTACCGCCTCCACGTCCTCGTAGTTCCAGAGCTGGCCCTTGACGTTGATGCCGAAGGAGAACCGTTCCCCGGACTGCCGCGCCGAGAGCTGCGGACCGTAACGCAGGTAATTCATGCGATCGTCCACGTCGATCCCGCCGACGTTGCGCGCCAGGCCGTCGTCGGGATCGAAGTACACCTCGTCGTGCTGGGCGACCGTGAAGGCGCTGTACACGCGGCGCTCGCGGTTCTTCTCTTCGTCGTAGCGCTCGTATTCGCTGCCGAAGCTGAGCTCCTGAAGGTATTCGTTGGCGTTCTCGAGCCGTTCATCCAGGTAATAGCGGCCGGCGAAGCGATAAGCGCCGTAAAAGCCCTCGAACGGCAGGGTGTTTATGCGGTATTTGGCGGACAGACGAACCGGAACGAACGCACCGCTCTGCACGACGGGTACGACCCGCGGTGCCCTCGAGTCGGCGCGATCCGTGTAGGTCTGATCGGGCGAACGGAAGACGTTGTCGTCACTGCCGTAGCCGACGCGAGCCCTTAGCTCGAGGTCTGCGAACGGCCGCTTCTTCCTGCGCTCCTCGACCGGCGCCTCGCGGTCGGCAGGTTGTTCGGCGGCGAGCCGAATGCGCGAGAGCGCGACGACGGCGAGTTTGCGCAGTTTAGGGTCCTGCGACCGGTCGCGCACCTGGCGGAACCAGCGGCGGGCCTCGTCGATATCGCCGAGCGCCCAGGCGTTGAGCCCGAGGTTGTACCACCCCGCGTCACGCAGTGAGGGGTCGTCGACGGCTTTCAGCAGCGACGCGCGTGCCCGGATGTGCTGCTTTGCCCTGAAGTGCGTAACGCCCGTGTTGTAGTGCAACAGGGCCGAGTCGAGACCCGCTTCGCCGGCCTGGCGATAGCGAAGCAGCGCGGCCCAGTAGAGATCGTCACGGAACAGGCGGTTGCCGTCGGCAAAGTACTGCTCGGCCGTCATGGCGTGCACGGACCGGACCGGCGCGAGCAGGGCGATCGCGGTCAGCGAAACGGCCAGTGCTGCGGTAATTATCCTGTGTTGCATGAGCTGCGGGTGCCAAGCCTTATGTCAGATGGCCAGATTAACTGCATTTGTGCCGTCGAAACTATGACATGGCGCAAAAAAATCCCCCCGAACGGGACCCAGACGGGGGGATCGTTTGCTTTTCGGCGATCGGGGACGGGTCAGTCGTCGTCCCGGCCTTCTTCGTCCTCGTCTTCCTCTTCCTCTTCGTCGAATTCGTCCTCGTCGACGTCCTCGCCGTCTTCGAAGTCGTCCTCGTCTTCCATCTCGTCCTCGTATTCTTCGTCGTCGTGCTCGAACTCGTCCTCACGATCGTCCTCGATCCCGTTTTCGAACTCGTCGTCGGATTCGTCCTCGAGCCCGTCCTCGGATTCGCGATCGCCGCCGCGTTCGTCGACCTCGTCGTCGGACCCGTCTCCGTCCTCCCAGTCCTCGCGCCGGACGTCGCCGTCGTCGGGGCCGTCCATCTCGGCGATGACGTCGTCGAGCTCGTCCTCGTCGTCGAGGACCTCCATCGTGACGTCGAGATCGTCGATGTCGTCGTCATCGGCGCGGGCCACGGCCGGCGTAAAGGCCAGCGCGGTCAGCGCCAGGACGGCAATGAATAGGTTCAGCTGTTTCATCTGATGGCTCCCTCAGCTAGCTTCCACGCGCAGCCGGAACGTCCGGCTGCGATTGTCATGTTCGAGTCGCGCGAGCACTTCGCCGCCCGCGGGGGTCAGCGCGATCAGCTCGAGCGGCAACAGGTTCCTGCCCTCGGCAAGGCTCGTCTGCCAGACGATCTCTTTCTGCCCGGGGAAGCCCGCCAATTCGATGCCGTCCGGCAGGCTGACCGTGAGCGTCGCGTCATCGAGCGCCGTTTTCGAGGCGAAGACGAGATTGACGGTACGGGGCTCCTCCAGCGTCATCGCGACACCCGGGATCGCCGCATCGCCCGACGGCGCGTCCGGAGTCGTCACGAACAATCCGCCGAGCAGCCACAGCACGATGCCGGCGGCAAGCGCCGAACCGAAGCCCGTCATGATCCAGCGATTGCGCTGGCGTCGCGTGCCTTCGTGCGCCGCGCGGGCCAGGGCCCGGTCGTAGAAGCCTGCGGATGCTTCGGTCATAGGGTAGTCCTTCAACAGCTCGCGGATCTGCCGATCCGTCTCGTCCATGCGATCGTCGATGTCACGGGTTTGCATGATTTCGTCCTGTCTGAGTCCTTACACGCAGCGGGTCAGGAAAAGGTTCCGCCTTCCGTCAGGATTTCCCGCAGCCGCGCCCGGGCGCGATGCAGGCGCGATTTGACCGTCCCGACCGGGATACCCATAAGCTCATGAATTTCTTCCATTTTATAGCCTTCGGTATCGTGCAGGAGCACGACGACGCGGTGCTCGTCGCTGAGTTGCGCCAGGGCTGCGTCGAGTTGACGCAACGTCTCCAGCCGCTCCCGATCGCGAACCGGGTCGTCGGTTCCGGCCAGCGCCTCGATCCCGTCGCCGGGCAGGAACGCCTCGTCGACGAGGTGCATGCGCCGGCGCCGGAATCGCCGCCGCTCGTCGATGAACAGGTTGTACATGACACGCGACAGCCACGACCCGGGCTCGTCGACCGTAACGAGGTCGTCGAGCATGCCGTACGCCTTGATCAGCAATTCCTGGAACAGGTCCTCGGCTTCGGCGCGCTGACCGGCGAGGCGAAACGCCAGCCGGTACAGCCGGTCGAAATGCGGCCGCACGAGTCTCTCGAACGCCGGTTTCCGGTCATTGTCGTTCATACGCTTCCGAGTCTGGGGCAGGCGACATCGGGCACGGACCGGGTCGGCAATTCTGCAGATTCGCGATCAGACGTTGATCTGGAACGGCAGGTAGTGATCGACGAGCAGGGCTGCGAACAGGATGCCGAGGTAGTTGATCGAATACCTGAACGTCTTCATCGGCATTTCGTCGTCTTCCGGCACGCGATACATGCGAACGGCATGGTGCAGGAACACGGCACCGAGCGCGACGGCCGTTGCGAGATAGATCAGTCCGCTCATGCCGATAAGATAGGGCAGGACCGTGACGAGCACGAGCAGTATCGTATACAGAAGAATGTTGAGACGCGTATAGGCCTCACCGTGGGTCACGGGAAGCATCGGGATGTCGACCTTGGCGTACTCGTCCTTGCGCGCGATCGCGAGCGCCCAGAAATGCGGCGGCGTCCAGACGAAAACGATCAGGAACATCAGCAGCGCACCCGCCTGGATCTCGTTGGTCACGGCAGCCCATCCGAGGACCGGGGGCGCCGCTCCGGCCGCTCCGCCGATGACGATGTTCTGCGGCGTCGCGCGCTTCAGCCACGCGGTATAGACGACGGCGTAGCCGATCAGCGATACGAAGGTCAGTATCGCCGTCAGCCGGTTGACGAGGAACGTCAGGATCAGCATCGAAACGATGCACAGGATCGTCGCGAACGCGAGGGCGGACTTTTCCGTCAGCTTGCCCTGCGGCAGGGGCCGACCGCGCGTGCGCATCATCTGGATGTCGATACGGGCGTCGAGCACGTGGTTGTAGACGGCCGCAGACGACGAGGCGAGACCGATGCCGAGCGTACCGAAAATCAGCGGCGCCGCCCCGGGCCACCCCGGCACGGACACGAACATGCCGACGACAGCGGTGAACACGATCAGCATGACGACCCGAGGTTTGGTCAGCTCGTAGTAGTCGCGCCAGTCGGTGTAGGTTTCTACTCTCGTGTTCACGTGTTTTTCATTCAGCCGATGCGCGACAGCTCCAGCAGGTGCCGGATATCCCCGACCATGGCCTGGGGGTCGAGATCCGGCGGGAAGTACATGACGAGATTCCCGAGCGGATCCATCAGGTAGAGGCCGCCGGGCTCCAGTGACGCGGGCCTCTCGTTCTCCAGCAGGTCCCCGAGACTGCCGTCCTGCAGTGTCATCAGGCCCCCGTGCTCATCGGCAAGCCAGACTGTATCGGGCAGGGTATTGCCGTGCAAGAATATCCGGACGACGCGGTCCATTTCCTTGCCCAACATCAAGCGCGACTGGCGCAGCGTATGCAGGGCGTTCCGGCAGGCCTCCTCGCAGGGGCCGCTGTCGGCATACAGCAGTACCCAGCGGCCTTCCCCCGCTTCATGCAGCGACGAGCCCGGCAGGGCCTCGGGGAGGTTGACGATCGGCTGCAACAGGCTGCCGTTGTTCGTGCGACCCTCGGGCGCGAGGCCCTGCCCCGCGAAATACAGGTAGGCGGCGAGTGCGAGCGGTCCGAGGAAGACGGCGGCGACGAGCACGAGCTGCACGCGCCCCCCGGTTTTTCTTGCATCGCTCATCGGGCGAACCGTTTCTTGCGATAGTTCCAGGCGAGCAGGCCGGAAAGCACGGCCGCCATCGCGAACCACTGGAATGCATAAGCGAAGTGTTTCCCCGGGCCGAATTCGGACGGTTTCCAGTGGCGCAGGAAGCCGGGCTCGTCCCCGGGGTGCATGAGCAGAACGAACGGCTGCACGTCGCGCCCGAGTGCCGCGGCAACCTCGTCGAGCGAGGGGTACACGGCGGTCCTGGGCCAGTTCCCCGGATTGAATGCCTCGCCCATCTTCATGCCGGCGCGCGGCAGCGATCCGACGCGCCCCCGGACGCTCCGCCGCTCGGCCGGCACGTCGAGACGGGCGACGTCGACGGCCCCGCCCGCCGGTTTCTCTAGCCAGCCGCGGTTGACGAGCAGTACGGGCTCGCCGTCGAGACCCAGCAGAGGCGTGACGACGTAGTAGCCGTAGCGACTGTTGACGATGATGTTCTCGAGCAGGACCTGGTGCTCGTTGTCGAACCGGCCCGTCGCCTCGAGACGCTGATACGGACGAACGTCCTGGCCGTGGTGCCAGGGCGTGAAGCCGGTTTCGTCGCGATACGAGCGCTGGTCTTCGCGTTTCTCGAGACCGCGGCTTATCTGCCAGGCGCCGAGACCGGCGAACTGGACGACGAGCGCCGCGCCGACGACGTACGGCAACCACGCGGGCAACGGATTCTTCGTTTCGGCGTTCACGCTATACTGGCCTGCCATGAAATACGTCGTCTATACGCTGCTTGCCGCGATCGTCGCCAGCCTCGGCACCGGCCTGTTCTACCTGCGCGGCGAGCGTGCAAATTCGCAAAAGATGCTGCGCGCCCTGACGTTCCGCGTCGCACTCTCCCTCGTCCTGATCCTGGTACTCGTCGCCGCCTATTTCCTCGGCTGGGTCAATCCGCCGCCGGCCCGATCGTAGGAGGGCCTTCAGGCCCGAATTCAAGAGATAAGGGACAGTTACCTTATCTCCTCCTGGTCGCGTCAGCAGGCTGGCGCCTCGCGGAGATAAGGTAACTGTCCCTTATCTCTGGCGAATGAATTCGGGCCTGAAGGCCCTCCTACGATCGGG
>JAKSCZ010000330.1 GCA_022360335.1 Pseudomonadota bacterium | reverse complement strand
TGGCCAAACCCTTCAAGTGGAAGAAAGACGCAAAGGCCATTCTTGCAGCCGTAGAGCGAGCAAGAAGTTCGTTACCTAATTAATCAAGCGGCCCACTAGGACGACCAACAAAGGTCCCTCAGGACGATTAAGATATCTCGACTCATCAATCAGATTCTTGCAGTACTTTAGAGGCTGATGCTCCATAAACGGGGCCCAGATTTTGTTCTCGATACCGATCAATCTCGTTCCTGTATCAATAAGTAGATCAAGCCTTCCCGAAATTGAATCACCATCGAATTCCCAGACTGTCGCCACCTCGGAAGAAACACTTTCAGGGTATTGATCATAGTCTTCGGGACTTAATCCCAGACACTCGAGAAAAGCCCGATAGTAGATTGGCGAGTTTGCGATGAGGTAACCCAAAACAGCGGAGGTTAGCTCTTCACCCCTAAGGACTTGAACAGTCTCCAGGAATCCTGATTTCGCAGTAATTACCGCCATCAATTATTGACTACCGGTGCGGGAAAATTCGCAATTTCTCTGTTAAGAACCAACCTATCTGACACATTAACTGCGGGTAACGGCTATCGGCGTGTGCATAGCTCAGTTCGTCGAACAGCCTTGATACTCGGCCTTACCCATCACGCCATGATTCATCGGGCATGATCCGGTGCATGAACTCGTCGAACAAGGGAACGGTAAACGCCGTGTCGCCATGACTGGGGCTCCAGATCATTCCTTTTGAGATAAGCTGGTTGCGCGTCGGCGCCAACGACTCCACCTTCTTGCCGAGCAGCCTGGCGATTTCACCGGACCGGTGCGGACCCGCACCGAGTTCTGCCATGGATCGAAGATAGCGCTTTTCAAGCGGCGTTAAACGATCAAACCGCACCCGAAAGAACGACTCATCCAGCGCCTCAATCGCATTCTTGTAAGCGGCCTTCGTATCGGACTCCGTGATGGGTGAGTTATCGGCCTCTTCCCAGGCATGTTTCCCCCATTCCTGCAGGAAGTACGGATACCCTTGCGTTTGCTTGACGATCAACGTCAGGGCCTTGTTTTCAAACTCGACGCCTTCTTCGGACGCCGGTATTTCAATAGCGGCACGTGCGGATTTGTCATCGAGCGCACCGATCTCCGGGAAATCGAACAGCCGCTCGGCGTAGGACTTTGCCTTCCCCATCCGTCCACGCAGCTGGGGAAGGCCCGCCCCGACCAACATGACCGGCAGTTTCCGTTGTGCGACTCGGTGGAGCGCGGTGATAAGTGCGGCGAGTTGGTCTTCTTTGACGTACTGCAACTCGTCGATGAAGATGACCAGCACCGAGTTGGCTCTCTTCGCAGCTCGTCCAATCACCTCCATGAGATCGGTAAGATCGAGTTCCAGGTCGCCGTTATCGGCAAGCCCGGGTTCCGGATCGAAGTCCAGCCCCACTTCGATATCGGCGTACTTGATCTTCAGTGCACCAACGAAACCGGCCAGACCGCGCAACGCCCGATCGGCCAACTTCTTCGCGGACTCGATTCGAGAAAGACGAAGCAAG
>JAKSCZ010000202.1 GCA_022360335.1 Pseudomonadota bacterium | reverse complement strand
TCGAAGGACCGCGAACGTCGTCCTCATCGCCGAACGTGCCGACCGCCACCGTCGACACAGGCGTCCGCAGCGAATCCGCATCGCCGAACGCGCCGGCCGCCATCGTCGACACGGCCGTCCGCAGCGAGTCCTCATCGCTTCTCGTCTGGTTGATCGGCGGCGGACTGGCCATCATCGCCGCACTGATCCTGTTTGGACGCCGCCTGCGCGGCCGTTACGGCGCGGCGCCGGTCGACCCGATCCCCGCCGCCCCGGTTCCGCGCTCGCATGACGGCATCGGCGAACCGGACGCCATCACCGTCCGCGAATACCGTGTCGAGGACGACTTGCCGACCGAGGAGAACCTCGCCCTGGACGGAGACCTCGTGACGGGTGACGGTTTCGGCGACGGCGTCGAAATCGACGTCGTCCGGGATTTCGGATTCGCCGCGACACCCGACTCCGGCGTCGAGCTCCCGCAAGCATCCGGGGACGACGACATGTCGGTGGCCCTCGACGCGACGCAGTTACCGCAGCCCGAGGACGTCACGGAATGCGATCTCAAGGCGGTGCAAGCCGGCTCGGACGACGAGACGCCGGTCGCGAACGACTACGCGATCGGCCGGGAAGTCGACTACGACATGCTCGAGCAGGATTACGAGGACGCACTGAGCGCGACGCAGGCGCTCAATCAGGAGATCGAACGCGTGGCCGCCGAACTGGTCGCCGGCGGCCCCGGCGAAGACGAGACGCTGGAGTTGACGCTCGCGACCGTTACCGAACTCGACGTTGCCAACCGGCTGCCCGCCCGGGAAGACGCGGATCCGACGGTCGAGATGGATGCGCCACGCAATCCGAACGACACGGCCGCCGTCACGGTCAGCATGTCGGCCGACGACGAAACGGCCGAGATGCCCGTCGCCAACGACGACGAAACCGCGAATCTGGAAATCGTAGGCAAAACCTGATCGAGACGAAGAACGGCCGGGCGGACGACGGACGACGAACGACGGATGACGAACGACGGACGACGGATGACGGACGACGGATGACGGACGTAGGAGCGGCTTCAGCCGCGATTCAGAGATAAGGGACAGTTACCTTATCTCTGCTTGCGAATTCGCCAACCGCGTGACACAGGGCAGAGATAAGGTAACTGTCCCTTATCTCTCGGGCCTTCAGGCCCTCCTGATTCGGGCCTGAAGGCCCTCCTACTGTATTCCTGCGAGCCGCTCGACCTTCCGCCAACCCTTGGGCAACAAGCTGCCGCGCAATGCCCGATCGCCGTAATAATCGTCGAGATCGTCCCACCTGATCGTCATCTTGCGCGTACCCGTGTAGACCTCGAGGTGACCGTCCTCGGGTACCACGGCCGCGTCGACCATCTTCTCTTCGCCGCTCTTGTACTTCGGACCCGGGATGTTGATCAGTTTGTTGCCCTTGCCTTTCGCCAACTCGGGCATCTCCTCCATCTCGAACAACAACAGCCGTCCGATCGAGCTCACCGCCGCAATCAGG
>JAKSCZ010000227.1 GCA_022360335.1 Pseudomonadota bacterium | reverse complement strand
ATGCCGCCGATGAACACGACCAGCAGGGACAGCACGACCGTGGGCGATCGCCGCATTGCCCGTTCGATCACGCCCATCAGTCGACTGCCTCGTCGCCCTTGACGGCGACGGCGGTGGCCGTATCCGCTTCGGGTACTGCCGTGACGACGGCGCCCGCCGCGACGTAGCCCTGGCCGACCGTGATGATCGTTGCCGTCTCGGGAAGACCGGCGAGCCATACGCCTTCGTTCGTCGACAGCGCGATGTCGGCGGCGACGAACGCAACCCGGCCGTCTTCGTCGATGATCTTGACGCCGACATTGCCGGCATCGCCGAGCGTGAGCAGAGACGGCGACATGCGGTGTGCGAGTACCGGTTCGGCCGGGACGCGCAAAACGGCGGTTCCACCGGCGCGCAGCGCGCCGTCTTCGTTGTCCACCTCGAGCTCGATGTCGAATGTCCGGGTTGCGTCGTCGGCGACCGGCGCGACGTAGCGAATGCGGCCCCGCACCGTCTCGCCGGTCGCGAGCTGCGCCTCGGCCTCGTCGCCGACGTCGACGAAGCGCGCATCGAATTCGGACAGTTCCGCGCTGACGACGAGCGTCCGGTTGTCCACGTAGGTCGCAATCGTGTCTCCGCGTTTGACGAAGTCGCCGATTTCCACCGCGCGAGCCTGCAGAGCGCCGGCGAAGGGCGCGCGGATCGTCATGTAGCCGAGATCGAGACGGGCGCGAATCAATTCGGCCTTCGCCGTCTCGAGCAGGGCAACGGCCTCCTGGAGTTGCGCCTCGGAGACGTAGCTCTCCGACTCGAGCCGCTCCCGCGCGGCGTACTCGACTTCGCGCTGCTTCACGAGCGCTTCGGCCTGTGCGAGCCGCGCCGACCGGTCGCGCCGGTCGAGCCGGACGATGATCTCGCCGCGTTCCAGGCCGGCACCGCGATCCGCGCCGATGTATTCGACGCGGCCGTCGGTCTCGGCCGCGATCCGAACGCTGCGCGCCGGCTCCGTCCTGCCGTTGACGACGATCGTGCGCATGACTTCCTCGGCCGACTGCGTCCGCACGCGCACGGCGTTCTTCGGCATGCTCGTGGCGGCGCCCGCGCCGGCCCGCGCTTCGTTCCCGGCGTCGTCGCGTAGCTGGCCCGAGGCCAGCCACACGGCGACCACGACCACGATGCCGGCCGACATCAGCCAGGATTTGTAGCGTTTGAACTTGTCGAGATTCATGGCGTCGTCCTCAACCGCTTAGCGCTTTGGCGGCCGGCCGTTGCGTCAATTTATGGCGGTTTTCTTTGATGTAGGTTTCCATCGCGCCGGTCACGGTCTTGCCGACGCCGAGCACGAAGCGAAGGCCCTCGTGCCACTCGGACAGGCATTCGCGCTCGAAGTGCCGGACCATCTCCTGGAACTCCGCGATCTCGTCGAGACGATGGTCGACGACGGCCTCGATGTCCTCGGGGGGCATGAGATGAGCGAAGCAGATCGTCGCGAGGAACTCGGATCGGATCTTGTGGCAGGGGCGGGTGTCCCTGAGCGCCTCGAGCAGACGGGCGCGCCCTTCGTCCGTAATCGCGTAGACCTTGCGGTCGGGCTTGCCTTCCTGCGGAATCTCTTCGCAGCTGACGAGCCCGCTTTCGGCCAGCGAGGAGAGCGCCGGGTAGATCGACCCGTAGCCGGCCGAGAAAAAATGGCTGAAAGTGGACTCGAATTGTTTCTTGAGATCGTAGCCGGACGCCGGCCCGTCGGTCAGCATACCGAGGCAAACGGTTTTTACGTCCATCGTGCATCGCCCGGCAGCCGGAGCCGCCTATATATCGGGGCGATGCATAATATCAATTCGATATATAAAGTCCAGCACCGGCCGGTGACGGGGGGGTCCAACGGCCGGACGCGGCCGCATCCACGGGCGCTTGTCATGTCCGGCCGCTTCCTGAAATGATGGGCACGACATGGGCATGTTCTCGACACTCGTCGGCACCCGTTTGCCACCCCGGTACCAGCGCTTCTTCAAACTGCCGCCACGCAGGGATTCGTGGAAAACGGACGACACCGGGGCCACGGTTCTCGGCCGGGCGGTACGACGCTGGTTCGCGGGTAACGAAGCCGGCGCCGGCCTGTATCGCCTCGATTCCGGGGAGGACGCTCTCGGCGCGCGCGTCGGGCTGATCGATCGCGCGGAGAAAACGATCGACGTGCAGAGCTATCTGATCAAGGACGATCTCAGCGGCAATCTGGTGGCGCTGCATCTGGCTGCGGCGGCCGATCGCGGCGTGCGCGTTCGCCTGCTCATGGACGATGCGCTGACCGATGAAATCGACGCCGGTCTGTTGTCGCTCGACGAGCACGTCAATATCGAAGTCCGCGTGTTCAACCCGTTTCCCCGCCGGCGTTCCCGGCTGATCAGCCTGCTTGCGAACTTCAACATCCTGAACCGGCGGATGCACAACAAGACGTTTACCGTCGACAATCAGGTAACGATCGTCGGCGGGCGCAATATCGCGGACGAGTACTATCAGTCGGGCGGCAAGACGGAATTCATCGACGAAGACATCCTGGCCATCGGCGAGCCGGTGGATGACGTATCCGACGGCTTCGACGAATACTGGAACTCGCCGGAGGCGATTCCGATGAGCGCGTTCGATCATCTGGTCGACCACAACCGCGTCACGGAGTCGATACGGGAAGCGCAGCGGTATCTCGACGCACACGGGGAATCGTCTTTCGTTCGCGACGTCGACGGCCGGCTCATCGGGGACTTCGTCGCCGGCCGGCTCGCGCTCGTGGCTGCCGACGCAGAGGTCGTGCAGGACCGCCCCGAGAAGGTACGCAATTTCGTGCGCAAGAAAGCGAGCGTCACGAGCAGCTATCTGCAGCGGATGGTGTCGGGTGCCGGTGACGAGCTGATCGTGATATCGCCGTACTTCGTACCCCAGCAGCAGGGCGTCGATTTCTTCGCGGCGCTGGTCCGGAAGGGCGTTCGTGTGATCATCGTCAGCAATTCACTCGCCTCGACGAATCATGCGAGCGTGCATGCCGTGTACGCGCGCTATCGCAAGCCGCTGCTCCTGCAGGGCGTCGAGCTGTACGAATTGCGCCCGCGGCTCGAGTCGATGCCGGCCGGGACGAAACTGACGCTGCATTCCAAAGTGGCCACCGTCGATCGCCGCAGGGTGTTCGTCGGCTCGTTCAATCTCGACCCGAGGTCGCTGTACCTGAACACGGAGATGGGGGTGGCCGTCGATTCGCCCGAACTCGCCGGGCAGATGGCGGCCAGCATTCTCGAGTCGTTGCCCGACACCGCTTACCGGCTGAATCTGTCGGCCCGGGGAAAGCTGCAGTGGCTCCTGCAGGCGACCGGTGTCGATGAAGTCATCACGACGGAGCCGCAGACGAGCCTCTGGCGCCGCTTCCGGACGAAGCTGATGAGTCTGCTGCCGATCGAAGAGCAGATGTAGGTTCGTGCCTGTGGAAAGGCGGCAGACGCAGAACCGACATCGGGGATCGGTCTTGACCAGGGCCACGGCGGCCGCCGCGCGGCGCGCCGCCGGACGGATTGCCGGCTACGTCACGCACACTCCGTTGCGCCGCTCGGCGGCGCTCAGCGAAGAGCTCGGCGCCGAGGTCTTCTGCAAGCTCGAAAACCGCCAGGCGACGGGT
>JAKSCZ010000496.1 GCA_022360335.1 Pseudomonadota bacterium | reverse complement strand
TTGTTGACCAGCGCGTCGATGCCGCCGAAGTGTTCGGCGGCCCGGCGCATCGCTGCGGCGACCCGATTCTCGTGGCGAACGTCCAGCTTGATGGCGAGCGCCCGGCCGCCGGCTTCTTCGACTTCTTCGGCGACGCTATGGATCGTGCCGGCGAGTTTCGGATGCGGCCGGTCGGATTTCGCAGCAATGACGACGTTGGCGCCGTCCGCGGCGCAACGCAGCGCAATCTCGCGGCCGATGCCGCGGCTGGCGCCCGTAACGAACACCGTCTTGTCTGCAAAGGTACCGATCGCTGCTTCTCCGTTCTCGCGCGGCCCGTGCGCTAGCCGTCTTTTTTCCGGGTGCGCGTGCCGGGGGGCGGCGGGTTCTCCGGCGGACCGGCAAAGCACTGCGCGATCTCCATCCATCGCCTGGCGATATCGCCGGTCGTGTGCAGGTCGGTGTCGTCGACGTGCCGAACCTGGGTTACCACCTGGCAGAATTCTTCGGCCCGGCCTTCGATCCGATCCGAAGCGCCCGGCTCGTCCCATTCCCAGGTATCTCCGTCCGGAGACCTCAGCGACACGGATGGCCGAACGCCCGGAACCGCGAGACCCCGATTGCCGAATGTCCACGCGAACGTCTTGACGCCCAGGTTCGCAATGTTCCTGATGCGTCGATGCGCTGCCCTTTCCTCGCCAAGCAGATCATAGACAGCCTGCCCGTGCGCCCAGGTTTCCATTTGGCGCGCAACGATCTTCGAGGTCGCGGTCATGGACGGTCCGACCCAGGCGATTCGCGTATTCGGGTCGGCCGCCGCGTAGACGCTGGCCAGTCTCATTGCGCCGCCAAGCCATTTTTCGCGCAATTGTCCGCCTGCCAGGCCGTTGTGCGACGCTCTTTCGCTGGCCAGCAAGTCGCCGTGTTCCGCAGCCTCGAGTATCTTGCCGATTCGCCCGGCGAATTCTCCGGGTGCTCGTAAGGCCATCTCGGCCAACTCGTTCCAAAAGTCGAGGTGGCCCAATATGTCGTTCACCGTCCATTGTTTGAATCCGGTTTCCAGAGAGAAGAAACGATCGGGCGCCGCCAACAGCCTTGCATTGAGCGATTCGCACTCGTCCCGAAAGTCCGTGATTTCCTTCACGACGACGAGTCGGCCGTTTCGTACTTCGCTCGTATCGCGACCTTGTCGATCTTGCCGACGGCGGTCAGCGGCAAAGCATCGCTTACCGAATAGGATTTCGGGCACTTGTAGCCGGCGATCTTCTCGCGACACAGTTCGTCCAGTTCGTCCTCGATTTTTTCGTGCGGCGCCGACAGCACGATTTCCGCATGAACTCTCTCGCCCCAGGTTCGGTCCGGCAATCCGACAACGGCGCAGGCCGTTACGAGTTCGTGGGCCAGAATCGCTTTTTCGACCTCGGTCGAGTAGACGTTTTCCCCTCCGGAAATGATCATGTCCCTGGCACGATCCACCAGGAACAGATAACCGGAATCGTCGACGTAGCCGATATCGCCGGTCATCAGCCAGCCGTCCCTCAATGTCTGTCGAGTGAGCTCCGGACGATCCCAATAGCCCTGCATTACGCCCGCTCCCCTGACGGAAACCTCGCCGGGAATCCCCGCGGCGGGAACCGTACGCCCCTCCGCGTCGACAATCCGGAGGTCCATGCCGAGACAGGCCCGGCCGACCGAACCGAGCACGACGTTGGACGGGGCAGGCGAATGATCCGCCGGATGCAGGCAGGTAATCGGCAAGCCCTCCGTCTGCCCGTAGACCTGCATGAAGTCCACGTCGGGCAGAAGCCCGGTCAGCTCTCTCAGGAGTTTCAGTTCCATCGGCGATCCGCCGTAACGGATACCCTCGACGCTCCCGAGCTTTGCCGCATCGAAACCCGGGGCATCCAGGGTCATCCGCAACATCGTCGGCACCATGAAGAGTTGACGTATCGCATGTTGCTCGATCATGTCCGGTATCGCGGAGGGGTCGAAAGCCGGCGCAATGACGAGCGTTTCGCCGGAAACGAGGCAGCTCATCATGCAGATCATTCCGCTGATGTGATAAAGCGGCACGACCAGCAGCGTCGTTCCGGTTTCGAAGAATCCCTCCGCCTTGCAGACCATCATTGCCGCGGAGAACGCCATGTGATCGTGCACGACCCCTTTGGACATTCCCGTAGTGCCGCCGGTGTAATTGATGAACGCGGACGCCATCTTGTCTGCACACCGATCGTCGATGGGTCGACCTTTCGCGAGCAGGTCGTCGACGTGTACGCAGCCGGCCGGGAGGTTGCCGGGTTCCGAGTCGCAAAGGGAAACCAGCAACCGGAGCGATTTGCAGCGCTCGTTCAGTGACGACGACGTTGCCGAAAAGTGCTCATCGAAGAGCAGCACCCTGGCCCCGCAATCGTCGAACGCGGCGACCAGTTCGTCTTCCGACCATCGGTTGTTGACGAAAAGCGGGATTGCACCCGCCCACATCGCCGCAAAAAAACCGATAATTCCGCGGTCTGAATTGAGACCGAGAATCGCCACCCGGTCTCCGCTGTTGACGCCGCCGTCAAGCAGTGCGCCTGCAAGGCGGGCCACCTGATCGCGCAACTGTCCGTAACTCGTCTTGCGGTCGCCAAGTACGAGTGCGGTTTTATCGCCCGCCAGTTCGGCGCCTCGACGAATCAGATGGGTCAGCAACACGATGTCAGTCTCTCGGCCCGGGTCCCTAACGACTCCTTCAACAGGCTGCTAGAAGTCGACCTTCAGGCTTGCTCCCCAGGTTCGCGGCAGGCCGGCATATCGAAACGTCGTGTCGGTCTGCGTCTGCACGCTGGTCCAGTAATACTCGTCCGTCAGATTACGCCCGAAAACGGCGAATTCCCATCTGTCCGAATCGGGCCGGACGGCGAAATGCAGGCCCAGCAGGCTGTAGGAATCGACGTCGAAGACCGGGTCGGCGAGAAAATCGCCCTGTTGGTCGCTCGTGTGACGGTAGTCGACCGTCAGACGTCCGCTCAATGACTGCGACAAACCGAAGTCGTAGGACGCCAGGGCGTTGATTTGCAGCTCAGGCGAATATTCGAATTCCGATCCGGCGAAGTCGACGGGATTCGCGAACTTGTCGAAACCGACGAATTCGGTGATTTCAGTGTCCATCCAGGACGCCGACACCCGGGTGACGAGGCGATCGGTGGCAAACCAGGTGATGTCGAGCTCCGCGCCGGAAACTTCGGACCCGGGCACGTTGACCAGCCGTGTCAGCGTATTGAACACGGGGTCGAGCACTTCAGCGAAGACCTGCTTGTTCTCGTAGTCGTAGAAGTAGGCCGTCGCGTTGAGCTGCAGGCTCGAGTCCGCGAGCAGGCTCTTGACGCCGACTTCGTAGGCCAGCACCTTTTCCTGCCTGGCCGGTTCGTACTGGGCGGCGACGTTGCCGGACAGTTGCGGGAATGCGCCGGATTTGAATCCGCGCGAAACGGACGCGAACCACAAGGTGTCGTCGCTGACGGCCCAGTCGAGACCCAGCCGGCCCGACACATTGTCCTCGTCCAGACTGCCCGTGACCACGTCCACCGGGTCCGGGAAGGGGCCTTCGCCCGCCGCGAAGCGATTGGTGACGCAGTTCCCCGGCGGGATCGTCAGGCCGAAGGCCGGGTTCCAGAGCGCCAGAATGTTGCCGTCGCCGCGATCTCTCGAACAACCGGCGAAATCGGCGGAATCGTCCGTGTAGCGTGCGCCGATGGTCAGGTTCAATGCGTCACCGATCGCGTACTCGAACTGCCCGAATACCGCGATGCTGTCGGTGTCGATGTCCGAGAAGTTCTGCCAGTCACGGAATCCCCCGGCGATCTCGGCAACGACCTCGGGCGGCGCCCCGGCCGCCTGCGCCCCCACCGGGACCAGGACCCTCAAACGATTCAGGATCGAGGTTTGCCCGGCCCACGGTTCGGCCCGGTCACCGAGTTCGTCCGAGGAATAGAACACGCCGGCCACGTATTCGTGACGGTCGCCCGAGCCGGCGATCCGCAGCTCCTGCGAGAATGACTTCACGGTACCGACGTCGTTGAAAACGACGAGTTCGAATTGCGTACCGTCGCGGTCGATGAAATCGTCTCTTTCGAGGTCGGCGTACCCGGTCAGCGACGTGATCCTTGCACCGTTCTCCAGCGTCCAGTCGAAGCGCGCCGACAAACTCGTCATTTCTGCATCGATCTCGAACCGATCCGGGCGCGGTGTGTACGTGGAGCCCAACCACGACGCCGGCTGGTCTGCGGCGGCCCAGTCGGCGTCTTCACTGCGCGGATTCGTCAGGATCGCATCGCGCAGCCCCGGCTGCACATAGAGCGCTTCGGCAACAATCGTCGCCGTGGCGAAATCCGGCGCAAAACCGAGATCGATCAGTTGCTGGATATTCCCCGGCGTCAACGCTTCCGGGTTGAAGTTGATCGCCTGGCCGGCCTGCGAATCGGACCGGTCCGTCCAGTGGCCGAAAGCGAACTCGGCGCCGAAGGCGTCGGACGGCGCCCAGTCGACGAGCAGGCGGACGGCGGAGCGGTCGATTTCGCCGAGTTTGTCGTTCCTCGAAACGCTTTCCTGCCAGCCGTCGCCGGACTGCCGCGTTCCCACGGACAGCCTGGCCGAAACCGTGTCGCTCAAACCGCCGCTCAGGACGCCTTCAAAACCCAGTTGCCGATAGGAACCCGCCTCGACGCGCGCATAGCCCTCGAATTCCCGGGTGGGTCGCCTGACGATGTAGTTGACCAGCCCGCCGGTCGTGTTGCGCCCGTACAGGGTTCCCTGCGGACCCTTGAGCACCTCGACGCGTTCGATGTCGAAGGTCAGCCCTTGCGACATGTACGGATAGGGGAACGACACCTCGTCCATGTAAACGCCCACCGGAGACGTAGACGACAGGTTCGGCGTATTGAAGCCCATTCCGCGGAGCGTGTAGATGGGCGTATTCGAACTCGACTTCGCCATCGTCAGCCCGGGCACCAGGGCAGCCAGGTCCCGCGTGTCGGTCAGGCCAAGCGTATCGAGATCGCCGCCGGTAAAAGCGGAAATCGCCATGCCGACCTCGTTGGCGCTCTGCTCGCGCTTTTGCGCCGTGACCGTAATTTCTTCGAGCGGCGAATCCGCGGCCGACATGCCGCTGACAAGCAACGCAGCCAGACCGGCGATGCCGGTCGGCGTGTAAGGCTTAAGGCCCTGTCTGATTCTCATCTGTCATTCTCCCCTGACCCCGGACGATGCCCGACTTGACAATTCTATACTGGCAGATAATGGTTATATACTCAAGAGTATATTATGATAGAACGGTTGGTATAGCCGGAGACTAAAGACCTGCATCGCCCAACAGGGGCTTGCAGGCGATTGTCGAGTGAAGGGGCGCTGTCGGGACCGACCGCCCGGTAATGACGTCGTTACTGACGGGTCGCAGCACGCTTCGGCCGCCGCTAGAATCGGGTAGCCTGAGGCCACTACGACCCGTCGAGGAAGCTTATGAGCCGGACATCACGCAGCAAGCCGAAACGAACCGACCCGGCATGGTCGAGCGTTTTGCCCAAACGAGAGGAAATTCATCGCCTCAAGCGGCGCGCAATACTCCAGACTGCCGCCGAGCTGATCAACGAGGCCGGGTTCCACGGCGCAAGCGTCGATGAACTCGCCCGTCGACTGAACATCACCAAGCCGACTCTGTACCACTACATTCCCAGCAAGGACGACATCGCTTTGCAGTTGCTCGATCTGAATTTCAGCGCCACCAGCAAGGCGCTGGAGGCAGCGGAGAACCATCGCGGAACCGGACTGGATCGACTTCGCCACTTTGCACGTGAATACGCGGAATTGATGGCGACGCCGGAGGGCGCCGCCGCCGTGCAGATCGCAATGCTCCCGCACAGCAGGAAAGTAAGAACGCACCGCGACAAGCTGTTCCGCCAGGTCGACGTTTCGGCGCGCAGCTTCATAGTCGAAGGTATCGAGGACGGCTCGATCAGGCAATGCGATGCGCGATGGGTCGATTTTCTGCTGTTCGGCGGATTGCACTGGATGACCCGCTGGTTTCGATCCGACAGGCAGCAAAGCGCGGCGGACGTGGCGGGCAGCCTGTTCGACCTGATCGAGTTCGGTATCGCCTCTCGTGTCGATTCCACGGACTGACGGCGCTATCCATGCCGGTCCTTCAATCGTCGATCAACGCTGCATCCTCAACCTTCGAGGAGAACTGCGGCGCCATGCTCGGAAAACTGGCACATATCCGCAAGCTCGAGCGATACGTTCGCGATCACTCGGCCGCGCGCAGGGAACGATTCCATCGGCGGGGGCAGTTGCTGCCTCGTGAACGCATTGCCCGGCTCCTGGATCGCGGCAGCCCTTTCCTGGAGTTGTCGACGCTGGCGGGCCTCGGCATGCACGACGACGACGGCGACAAGGGCGCGATGGGCGGCGGCCACATCGTCGGCATCGGCGTCGTCTCGGGCAAGCGCTGCATGGTGATTTGCAACGACAGCGCCATCAAGGGCGGGACCGTTCCGCCGATGGGCGTAAGCAAGAACCGGCGCGCCCAGGAAATTGCGCTGAAGAACAAGTTGCCGATCGTCAATCTGATCCAGTCCGGCGGTGCGAATCTCCTGTATCAAAGCGAAGTCTTCGTCGACGGCGGCCAGATATTCTACAACCAGGCTCGACTGTCGGCGGCCGGGGTCCCTCAAATCGCCGTCGTTCACGGATCATCGACCGCGGGCGGCGCGTACTTCCCCGGCCTTTCCGATTACGTCGTTCTGGTCTCCGGGAAGAGCAGGATCTTTCTTGCGGGCCCCCCGTTGGTCAAGGCTGCGATCGGTGAAGACGCAAGCGACGAAGAACTCGGCGGCGCCCGGGTACACGCGGCGCAAACGGGTCTCGGAGAATATCTCGCGGCCGACGATGCCGGCGCGATCGCGACGGCTCGCGATATCGTCGACAAACTGCGGTGGGAAGAAGCCGGCTCCGGGACCGGCGAGCAGCCTGCCTACGCGCCCGAGGAACTCGCGGGCGTCGTGCCGACCGACGCCAGTGTGCCGTACGATGTGCGTGAAGTCATCGCCCGGATTGTCGACCGCTCCGATTTCCTCGACTTCAAATCGGCCTTCGGGCCACAGACCGTTTGCGGTCATGCGAGTATCGACGGCCATCGGGTCGGGATGATCGGCAACAACGGTCCGATTACCCCGGACGGCTCCTGTAAGGCGGGTCAGTTCATCCAGCTTTGCGATCAGAGCGGCACGCCGCTCATCTTCCTGCAGAACACGACCGGTTACATGGTCGGCACGCAAGCCGAAACCGGCGGCGCCGTCAAGCACGGCTCCAAGATGATCCAGGCCGTCGCAAATGCGCGGGTAGCCAAGATCACCGTCGTCCTCGGCGGCTCGTACGGCGCCGGCAACTACGGGATGTGCGGCCGCGGTTTTCAACCGACGTTCATTTTCTCCTGGCCTACCGCGCAAACCGCCGTGATGGGCTCCGGCCAGGCCGCCCGCGTGATGGACATCGTCGCCAGAGCGAAACTGGAAAGGGCCGGTAAACCGGTCGACGAAGCGCGGCTCGCCGCCCAGTTCGACAGGCTCAGGAACCAGCTGAGCAAAGAGTCCGACGTCACCTTCGGCACTGCGAGACTGTGGGACGACGGGATCATCGACCCGCGCGACACCCGCACAGTCCTGTCTTTGTGTCTGCAGATATGCGCAGAAGCAACGACGCGCGAGCTGCGGCCGAATACGTTCGGCATCGGACGGCTGTAGGGGCCGCGAATGCAAACGCAGAAAGTACTCGTTGCCAACCGGGGCGAAATAGCCTGTCGAGTCATCAGGACGGCGAGACGCCTCGGGTATGAAACGGTCGCGATCTATTCCGACGCGGACAGGGACGCCCTGCACGTCGCGCTGGCCGATGCAAGCGAGTACGTGGGCGCCGCGCCGGCCCGGCAAAGCTACCTGAATCAGGCCGAAATCCTGGACGCAGCGAAACGCTCCGGCGCAACCGCCATTCATCCGGGCTACGGCTTTCTTTCGGAGAATGCGGACTTCGTCGATCTGTGCGAAGCGAACGGCATGGTGTTCATCGGGCCGCCGGCGGACGTCATCCGTGCGATGGGAGACAAGGGCAGGGCCAAACGGCAAATGGAAGACGCCGGCGTACCGTGCATCCCGGGCTGGTCGGGTGAGGACCGGGACGAGCAGTCCGTTCTCGACGGCGCAGCGAAAGTCGGTTACCCGCTGCTGGTGAAGGCGGTCGCCGGCGGCGGCGGCCGCGGCATGCGCAGGGTCGACAGTGCCGGAGAGTTACCGGGGGCCCTCGGCAGCGCCCGGCAGGAGGCCCGGTCGGCTTTCGGCGACGGCAGGGTGATGCTCGAGCGGTTCCTCGAAGACGCGCGGCATATCGAAATCCAGGTTTTCGTGGACGACTTCGATAATGCCGTTCATTTTTTCGAACGCGATTGCTCAACGCAAAGAAAACACCAGAAGATAATCGAAGAAGCTCCCTCGCCGGCGGTAACGCAGGAGATGCGCATGCGGATGGGCGCGGCGGCCACCACCGCGGCCCTCGCGGTGGGGTATCGCGGCGCGGGAACCGTGGAATTCATAGTCGACAAAGACATGAATTTCTACTTTCTCGAAATGAACACGCGCCTGCAGGTCGAACACCCGGTAACCGAGCTGGTTACGGGCGTCGACCTGGTCGAGTGGCAACTGCTGGTCGCCTTCGGCAAACCCTTACCGCTGGCGCAGGAAGATCTCGCCATTCGGGGGTGGGCGGTCGAGGCGAGGCTTTGTGCGGAAGACCCCTATTCGGACTTCCGGCCGGCGACCGGCCGTATCGGAATCTGGCAGCCGGCGGACATCGCAGACGTCCGCTACGACATGGGAATTCGCAGCGGCGACGAGGTCTCCGCTTATTACGACTCCCTGCTCGGCAAGCTCATTGCGCTGGGCCGCGACCGCGAGGACGCCGTGCGCCGGCTCGCCCGCGCGTTGGCGCAATCGACTCTCCTGGGAGTCACCACGAACGCCGGTTTCCTGCTCCGGCTGCTTCGAAGCGACGCGTTCCGCGAGGCTCGCATCACCACCGCTCGGATAGACGAATGGGCCGGACGAGCGGATCCGATGCTCGACGCTCCGCCGGTCGATCCGGTTTTCTGGGTTTTGGCGGCGGCGATACTGTGCCGCTGCGCCGACGGCGCCTGGTTCTCGTCGAGCGGGGTTCGGGAATCCTTGCTCGATCTGATGCATGCAGGCGAAGTGAAGACGGTGCTCATCGCCCGTGAGAACGGGCGGTTCCGTGCCGGGATCGAGAACGACAGCTACGAGTTTACGCTGCGCAGGCAGTCGTCGGACCGGCTGCTGGTGGACCTCGACGGCGCGGCTTACACGGTCGCGCATGCGAGCATCGGGGATGAGTTGCACGTCTCGATCGACGGTCGGAGCCTGGGTTTCGCCGAACCCCGCATCGGGCGGGGCGATGACGGAGAAGCGGACAAGCACGTCCGGTCCCCCGTCTCCGGTCAGGTAACCGACGTAATGGTTGCGGTCGGAGATTCCGTCGATAAAGAGCAGGTTGTTGCGAAAGTCGAAGCGATGAAGATGGTCCTGACGGTGGTTTCGTCCACGACCGGAACCGTTGCCGAGTTGAGTGTCGAACGGGGCCAGCAAGTCGAGGCAGGCGCTGCGATGGCACGCATCGAACCGCTGGAGAGTCCTGCCGATGGATAAGGCTGTCATTACCTGTGCCGTCAACGGCATTTTCACCGACCCGCAACACCATCCGGTACCGGTCACTGCCGATGAGATGGCGGCGTCGGCCCGCGACGCATACAACGCCGGCGCCTCGATCATGCACGTGCACTTTCGCGATCAGCGGCCCGGCCGCGGCAACAGGGCGACCTGGGACCCGGCGGTCGCGACGAAGACGGTCGCGGCAATACGGCAGGCATGCCCCGAGGTGATCATCAACAACACGACGGGTGTCGTCGGGCCGGATTACCGGGGATCGCTGGACTGCATACGCGGCGTCAGACCCGAAATCGCTGCCTGCAATGCGGGTAGCCTGAACTATCTGAAATTGCGTGCGAACGGCGAGTGGGCCTGGCCGCCGCTGCTGTTCGACAACAGCGTCGAGAAGATCCAGGACTTTCTCGACGTCATGAAAGAAACCGGTGCGATGCCCGAATTCGAGTGCTTCGACGTGGGCATCGTGCGATCGGTCGGCCTGTATCTGAAAAACGGTATGACCGAAACGGCGTATTACAATTTCGTGATGGGCGTGGCCTCGGGCATGCCCGTCGACAAGGAGCTGCTCCGCCTGCTTCCCCGTTACACCGCGGACGGCAGCAAATGGGAGGCGACACTCATCGGCCGCAAGGAGATCTGGCCCGTGCACCAGGAAGCCGCCGAGTTGGGCGGCATGTTACGCACCGGCGTCGAAGATACGTTCTACCTGCCGAACGGCGAGAAAACCACGGGTAACGGACCGCTCATCGCAGAGCTTGCGGCCTGCGCCAGACGAGCGGGCCGTGACGTCGCTTCTCCCGCCGAGACCCGTGCACTGCTCGGGCTGTCATGAAAGTGAAGCAGAGCACACCGGACACCGAAGAACTGCTGCTCGAGCGGGACGGCGAGTGGCTCACGATCTGGATCAATCGGGAACGCGCCGGGAACACCCTGTCGGCATCGCTGGTCGAGACGATGCTGGAGAGCCTGGCTGAACTGAAAGAGCGCAAGGACGTTCGCGGTATTACGTTGCGCGGCAAAGGCGCGGTTTTCTGCGCCGGCGGCGATCTGCGGGAACTCGAGGCCCTTGCCGGGAACCCGGACGACGCCTTCGCCGCGAGCAAACGCGGCGGCGAGCTCTTCCACGAGCTCAACGAAATGCCGCAGTTCGTTCTGTGTTGCCTGCACGGCCCGGTCAGGGCCGGCGGGATCGGACTTGCTGCCGCGGCCGACCTGGTCATTGCGACCCGGGACACCGATTTTGCGCTGACGGAGGTCGTGCTGGGGCTGGTACCGTCGCAAATAGCACCGCTGCTGATTCCCAGAATGGGGGTAAGCGCGTTGCGTCGCTATGGCCTCTCGGGGAGCCGCTTCGACGCCCGAACCGCCAGGGCCATCGGTCTCGTCGACGAATGTGTCGACAGCGCGGAGCAACAGACGGGCCTCGAAATCGAGATTCGCCGGCAAGTATTGAAAGCCGGCGCCGATGCCGTCGCCAGTTTCAAGCGAACGCTGGTCGATGCATCCGTCGTCGATCGCGACGCCGCCATTGCGCGGGCGGCCGAGCAGTTCGCCTCGGCGCTGGTTCGCGACGAAACCCGGGAACGGATTCGCGCTTTTTTCGAAAAGAGACGGAAAAATGTCGTATTTCAACGATGAAGAAGAACTGTATCGGTACCTCGGCGGCATATTCAGAGCGGCCGAGGAGCATCCGGAGATCGGGCCCGTCCTTCGGGCATCCGGCATCACCTTGCGCCTGGAGTACCACAATCCGAAAGCGATACTGACGGTGGCGATGCTCGAGGACGGCATCGACGTCATCGAGGGAGAAACGGACGCGGTGCCGGACATTCGCATGGCGATGTCGGGCGACAATGCCGACAGGTACTGGCGCGGTGAATACAACGTCGCCGTCGGTCTCGCGAAGGGCGAGGTCAAAGCCAGGGGCCCGGTAAGCAAGATCCTCAGGCTGATCCCGGTGACGAAGCCGCTGTTTCCGATTTACCGGGAACTCGTTGCCGGGAAGGACGCTGCAACGTGAATGGACCGTCCGGCCACTACCGGATGCTGATCGGCGGCGAGTGGGTCGATGCCCCCGGGAAGTATGCGGTGACTTCGCCGGCGACGGGCGAATTGGTCGCCACGGCGGCAAAGGGCACGGCCGCTCACGCCGAAGCTGCCATTCAGGCGGCCAGGCAGTCCTACGAAAAGGGTGAGTGGCGCAATCTGCCGGCGGAAAAGCGCGCCGATCTGCTCGAAGAGATTTCCGAGCAGATGTCGCTTCAGCTGGATGAGCTGAGCGATCTGCAGTGCCGGGAAAACGGGGCCACGATCCGGCAGGCGCTCGCATTTCACATCGGGTACTCGATCAGTCATTTGCGCTACTTCGCCGACCTGACGCGCACGTTCCCGTTCGAAGAAAGCGGTCCGCTGCTGCGATACCCGACGCTGGCCTGCGGTACCACGCGGCGCGAACCGATCGGTGTCTGCGGCGCAATCGTGCCCTGGAATTTTCCCCTGTTGCTCGCGCTCTGGAAGATCGCGCCGGCGCTGGCTGCAGGCAACAGCATCGTCGTCAAACCGGATGAGAAGACGCCGTTGACCTTGCTGGCTTTCGCGAGAATCGCCCGGGAGTGCGGTTTGCCGGACGGCGTCCTGAACGTCGTGACCGGCGACGGGCCGGACGTCGGCGGTGCACTGGCCGGCCATCCGGACGTCCGCAAGATCGCATTTACCGGATCGACGGCGGTGGGCAGGATCATCCAGCGACAGGCCGCCTCGAACGTGAAGCGGGTGACGCTCGAACTCGGCGGCAAGGGACCCAACATCGTGCTCGCCGACGCCGATACGGATATCGCGGTGGACGGGGCGCTGTTCGCCTTCCTGTTATACAGCGGTCAGGCCTGCGAGTCGGGTACCCGGCTCTTGCTGCCGTCCGGCATCCACGACGAGTTTCTGGAGCGGCTTGTTGAGCGGGCGAAAACGGTGAAGCTGGGCGACCCGCTCGACTTCGATACCGACATGGGGCCCGTTATCTCGCCGGAGCAACAGCGGCGTATTCTCGGGTATATCGCGTCCGGCAAGAGCGAGGGAGCGACGTTGAGGCTGGGCGGCGGGGTTCCGCAGGGCGCAGCATTCGAAAACGGTTACTGGGTCGAGCCCACGATCTTCTCCGACGTCACCAATGACATGACGATCGCCCGCGAGGAAATATTCGGCCCGGTTCTTTGCGTAATGCGGTACGAGTCGGAAGAGGAAGCGATCGCGATCGCCAACGACACCGAATACGGACTGTCGGCCGGCGTATGGAGCCGGGATATCGAACGAGCCATGGAGATTGCGAACCGACTGGAGGCCGGGACGGTCTGGATCAACGACTGGCACATGGTCAATTGCCAGTATCCGTTCGGCGGCTACAAGCAGAGCGGCCTCGGCCGCGAGCTGGGGCCGGACGCGCTGACCGAATACACCGAGGCGAAGTTCGTCCATGTCGACATGACGGGCAGGCTGGAAAGCCATGTATTCGACGTCGTCGCCAGCACGCCGCCGGAGGGCGATTGACGGTGGTGCGTGCAGCGATACTGAGAGAGCCCGGCAGGACGCCCGAGATCGAGGACGTTTGCCTGCAGCCGTTGCAGCCGGACGAACTGCGCATCGACGTGTACGCCGTCGGTATCTGCCATACCGACCTGAGCGCGATCGACGGGACGGTTCCGTTGCCGCTTCCTGCCGTGCTCGGGCACGAAGGTTCCGGCGTCGTCCGCGAGACCGGCTCTGAAGTAGACGGACTCGAACCCGGCGATCACGTGATCGTGAGCTACGATCATTGCCATGAATGCGTCACCTGCAAAGACGGGCGCCCGTCGTATTGCCAGTTATTCGCGCCGCTGAATTACTTCGGAACCCGTCTGGACGGAACTACCACTCTGCGCCAGGGCGACGACGAGATTCACGGCAGCTGGTTCGGCCAGTCGACATTCGCAACCGAAGCGATCGTAAGTGAGCGCAATGCGGTCAAGGTACCGCGCGAACTCCCGCTCGAAATGCTCGGTCCGCTCGGTTGCGGTTTGATGACCGGCGCCGGTGCGGTCCTGAACGTGCTCGGCCCCAAGGCCGGAGAAAGCATTGCGATCTTCGGTCTCGGTGCGGTCGGGCTCAGTGCCGTCATGGCCGCGGCGGCGAGCGGCTGCGAAACGATCATCGCGGTCGACCCGGTCGCGACGCGCCGCGACGTCGCGATGGAGCTCGGCGCCACGAGCGTGATCGACCCGGCCGGATCGTCCGACGTGGCCTGGGACGTGATGGAGCTTTCCGGCCCCGGTTGCCACTACTCCGTCGATTGCGTCGGAACCGGCACCGTAGTCCGCCAGGCGCTGGAGGTGCTGAGGACGCCGGGAATCTGCGCGACGCTCGGGCTTGCCGGTCTCGAGAACGAGATTCGGATCGATCAGGGCCATCTGCTCCTCGGCAGAACGTTGACCGGCGTTATCGAAGGGGACGCCGATCCCGCCGAGTTTCTGCCGCAGCTGATCGCCATGTGGCAGCGGGGCGAGTTTCCTTTCGATAAACTGATTCGGACGTTTCCGTTCGAGGATATCGGCAGGGCGATTTCGGCTGCACGTGACGGCTCGGTCGTAAAACCGGTCCTGACGATGGGGTAAGGCGCTTATGAGCCGTTTCGCAAAACTGTTCGATCACTCGATCGTCCGGCCTGACGCCACGGCCGACGAGGTGGCCGCTTTCGCCGAAACGGCCGTCTCCCTGGATACGGCGAGCCTGACCGTGCAGCCGCACTACGTTCGGCGGGCTGCGGATCTTCTCGATCGCTCGTCCGTCCTGGTCGGAACGGTCGTCGGTTTTCCGCAAGGGAACGAAACGCCGTCCAGCAAAGAGTATCAGGCCAGAGAGGTGATCGACCTCGGAGCGCAAGAGATCGATATGGTGATGAATATCCCCGCCCTCAAGAACGGCGAGCAGGACCTGTTCCTGCGCGATATCGAAGGGGTCGTCAGAGCCGCCGGCGGTATGAAGGTCAAAGTCATTACCGAAAACTGCTATCTGACGGACGAGGAGAAACGGCTGGCATGCGAGTGGATTGCCGAAACCGGCGCCGCATTCGTCAAGACGGCGACGGCGTATGCAGACGGCGGTGCGACGCTGAAAGACGTCCAATTGATGCACCGGGCGGTCGAGGGGCGATGCCTCGTCAAGGCTGCCGGGGGGATCAGGACGATCGCGGAGGTACTGGACTATCTGCGGGCAGGGGTGCGGCGGTTCGGCTCGACCCGGACCGACGCCTTCGTGCGAGCCTACGAGGCGCTGCCCGAGGCGAAACGCAGCGATTTTCTGCCGTACCTGCCGGAGTAGCGCCCGGCCACGGCGAGCAATATGCGCTGATCGGGGGGAGCTGGCCGTATCGGCTATGCGCGCTGGGGGCGCAGTCCGTCGACGATAAGCTCGATGAGCTTCGCACGATCCGCCGTCTCGCCCTGACCCGGTCATGATTCACGACGCTGCGGGCGATGAACGAAGGACAGGCGCCATCGCTTGTGGGACGGTTCTTTCTTGAATAGAGTGAGTTCCGATGAGCTGGAAAACAAACGCCTCGCGAGTCGTTTTCGAAAACGCCTGGATGAAGGTCATGGAAGACTCCGTCACCAATCCCGGCGGCGGCAGCAACCTGTACGGCCACGTGCGGTTCAA